>JAXEXE010000137.1:0-20006 GCA_034113565.1 Faecousia sp. | reverse complement strand
TCCAACGTCAATATGATGAAGGCTGCCACGGTTTTCTCCATGGTGCAGCCCCTCATCGGCAAGACCTTCTGCAAGCTGATTCCCGTGGCGGTTCTGACCTTGTGCGTGGGATTCCTGCTGGCCCTGTTCCTGAAAACCCGGTTGGGCCTGTCCATCCGGGCCACCGGCGACAACCCGGACATGGTGCGGGCCTCCTCCATCAACACCGGCTTCACCATTACCGTGGGCCTGTGCGTTTCCAACTCCCTCACCGCCCTGTCCGGCGCGGTGTTGGCCCAGTACCAGAAAACCGCCGACATTAACCTGGGCACCGGCATGGTCATCATCGGCCTTGCCTCCCTCATCATCGGCGAGACACTGATGCCCAAGGGCAAGACCTGGGTGAAGATTCTGGGCGCGGTTCTCGGCTCCGTGGTGTACCGCTTCATCATCGCCATCGCCCTGCGGATGGACCTTCCCAGCGAGTGCCTGAAGCTGATCTCCGCCACCATTGTGGCCCTCGCCATCGGCCTGCCCGCCATCAAGGCCGGCCTCAAGCCAGCCACCGCCAAGGGAGGGAAGTAAGATGCTGAAAATCACGAACATTTCCAAAACCTTCAACCCGGGCACCATCAACGAAAAGAAGGCCCTGACCGACCTGAGCCTGCACCTTGAAAAGGGTGACTTCGTTACCATTCTCGGCTCCAACGGTGCGGGCAAGTCCACCCTCTTCAACGCCATTGCCGGTTCTTTCCCGGTGGACAGCGGCGACATCCGGCTGGACGGGCAGAATATCACCAGCCTGCCGGACTATAAGCGCAGCAAATTCATCGGGCGGATGTTTCAGGACCCGCTGAAGGGCACCGCCCCCAACATGACCATTGAGGAAAATCTGGCGCTGGCTTATATGCGGGCTTCTTCCGGCACCTCTCCCTTCTCCATGATCTCCCGGGCCGACCGGAAGGATTTCCGGGAGCGCTTAAGTCAGCTGGGTCTGGGGCTGGAGGACCGGATGGATCAGCCCGTGGGGCTTCTGTCCGGCGGTCAGCGTCAGGCGCTGACGCTGCTGATGGCTACCATGGTCACCCCGAAGCTGCTGCTGCTGGACGAGCACACCGCCGCCCTTGACCCCGCCACGGCGGAAAAGGTGCTGGCCCTCACGAAGCAGATTGTGGCGGAAAACGGCATCACCTGCCTGATGATCACCCACAACATTCCCTCTGCCCTGTCTCTGGGCAACCGCACCATTATGATGAACAATGGCTCAATTGTGTTGGAGCTTGCGGGGCAGGAGCGAGCGGAAATGACCCCGGAGAAGCTTCTGAAGGTCTTCCACCAGCAGGGCATCAGCAACGACCGCATCGAACTCAGTGCAGAGTGAACAAAGGCCCTCCCCTTTGGGGAGGGTGGCCGAGCGACAGCGAGGTCGGGAGAGGTGCTTCCCTCTTCCGTCAGCCCTTCGGGCTGCCACCTTCCCCAGAGGGGAAGGCTTTTTTCGCGGTTTTGCAACCAATCCCGTTTTTTGTCGAGTATTATGATATTGAGAGGAGGTGTCCCTATGGAGGATGAACGGATCGTAGCCCTGTACTGGGAGCGGGACGAACAGGCGATTTCCGAAACGGAAGCAAAATATGACCGCTACTTGCAAAAAATCGCCCACAATATCTTAAACAATATAGAGGACAGCCGGGAGAGCGTCAATGATACATACCTCGCCGCGTGGAATTCCATGCCGCCCCACCGGCCCGGCGTGCTGTCGACCTACCTTGCCAAGCTGACCCGGCGGATTTCCATTGACCGGTTCCGCTACCGCACGAGGGACAAGCGGGCAGGTTCCGAGTACGCAATCTCCCTGTCGGAGCTTTCCGACTGCGTGTCCGGGGGCAACACCGCTGAAGAAATCGTCAACGCCAAAGCTCTTGCCGACGCCATCGGCATCTATCTGCGGCTGCAAAGCAAGGAAGTACAGGCCGCGTTTCTGGGGCGGTACTACTTTTTAGACCCGGTGAAGGATATCGCTTCCTATCTGGGAATGTCGGAAAGCAAGGTCAAGACCCTGTTGTACCGCACCCGGCTGGGACTGAAGGAATACCTGGAAAAGGAGGGCTTCTGCCTATGACCGCCGAACAGTTTCACGATGCCCTGACATTGCTTCCCGAAGATCTGGTGGCCCGGGCCGACAGAATCCGCAGCCGCAAGCGGACGCGAATTCCGTGGAAATCCTGCGCCGCCATTGCCGCCTGCTTTGCCGTACTGCTGTGCTCGGCGGTGTTCTGCCGCCATTTCCAGCAGGACAATGCGCCAGCAGCTCTGACAGCGGCCCCCTTTGCCGCCAATCAGGAGGAAGCGGCAGATGCCGCCGAAGCGCCCCGGATGGAAGCAGCGCCCGCAGACTCGGATGCCGGTGCCACAGCAGACAGTGCCATTCTCTATCCCTGTGTGGAAACCCCGTGCAGGCCGAATGCTGCCGTCATCGATTGCTCCGTCTCGATTCTTACCTCCCGGGCAGAATTGGAGGACTATTTTGAGAAAATGGGCGAATATTATCAGCTGGATGCTCTGCGGGATGCCTGTGATATCTACGGGGAAGAGTGGTTTACGTCCTCCGATCTGCTGCTGATTCCTGTGGACGGCGTGTCCGCCGGGCAAACCTGCATTGTGACAGAGGTGTCCTGCCAGGATGGACAGTGCAGTATTGCCATCACCCTCACCGGCGAAGAAACCGACGGGCTGACAAATTACCGCGTCGCGGTTCCGGTGGAAAAGGGCGCTGTTTCCGACACCGGGCACATCACCATTCACCTTTCCTGAATCTATAAATCCGACACAATCCCCTGAAAAAACCGCCTATCGGAAAAACCTGTCCCCGCATATAATAAGACCATCAAAGTTGATCTTTAGGAGGATTTTCCATGAAAGGCAAGAAGTTGTACCGTTCCCGGGAGAATGCCATGCTGGCAGGCGTCTGCGGCGGCATCGGTGAGTATTTTGACATTGACCCCACGCTGGTTCGGCTGGCATGGGTGGTCTTAGGCTTCTGCGGCGGTGTCGGCATCTGGGCCTACATCATCTCCGCCGTGATCATCCCCCAGCGGCCCCAGTATATTGAAGGGGAGAAGGCGTGAGCATGGAGCCGAGGGTACGCCCTTTACAGAAAACGGTGCGAATATGCTCAAAAAGCTGGGCATCCGCTGCATCTACATTCCCATCGTAGCTGTTGTCCTTTCCTGCGTCATCGTGGTCTGTCTCGGTGCGGAGGACACCGGGGACATCAGCAACCTGCCCAGCATCGCCACCGGTATTGCGCTGATTCTCGCGTCCATGATCTTCCGCTACGGCGCTACGCTGGAGGAAAAGGCAAAATGCTGAGTGCGCTTCTCTTTCTGAAGGCGGCACTGCCCTGGGTGCTGGCGGGAGTGCTGGTCGCCTTGGCAGTTGCCAACCAGGGCCGGAAATAACGCTCGAGCAGCACATTGGTCGTAAGCTGTACCCTCCCCGTGAAAGCAGGATTTTCCCGGAGAGGGCACTTGCGTTATTTTTGATTATCTTTCGGATGCGGCGACTTCATGAAAAGGATGCAACGCCATAAAGAGTAATGCGAATGTTGTAGAAGAGAACGGGATTCCTCAGGTCCCAATGCTGCTGTTTATTTCCAATGGGTCCGGGGGTACAGGTTTTTCTGAGGAGCTTTGGAGGCGCATTCCGGAAGAATACATTTCAGCATTGGACAGCGCCAGCTCTATTGCGTTGGATTGTCCCCACTATGTGCATGATTACAAGTATGAACAGATCAGTAAGGAGATTAAAGAGTATCTCAACTGATACGAATTCTTAAGGCAACTAACCAGTGTGTACACTGGTGTGCCAATCCCCCGGATTTTCCTGCTATTTCCCGAATTTCTCACAGTTGAGAATTGGGGCTGCTGAATAGCTGCATGAAAAGCTTTAACAGCTTTTATTGACGCCGTCTCCGCGCCTGTCCATTGCCATTGACGCAGCATTAACAGAGTGCTATAATGAGCGGACACAAGGAGGTGGCGTCTATGCCCACTGTTCGCTCCCGGTTCGGACTTACCGGCAATCAGCTGAAGCTTCTCGCACTGCTCACCATGACCATTGACCACATCGGGGCCGTGCTTCTGCCCCAATACCGGTTTCTTCGGATCATCGGCAGGCTTGCCATGCCCATCTACGCCTACATGATCGCCGAGGGCTGCCACTATACCCACGATCGGATGCGGTATTTTCTGCGGCTTGCCGGGCTGGCGGTGGTGTGTCAGGTGGTCTATGGGTTCGTAGGACGCTCCCTGTACCAGTGTATTCTGGTGACCTTCTCCCTGTCGGTAGGGCTGATCTGCGCGGTGGAAAATGCGCAGAAGAAGGGGTCGTCCGGCGCGGCTCTTGCCGCTGCGGCCCTGTTTGCCGGTATCTATTTTGTTTGTGAAAAGCTTTCGCTGTATGTGCCCGGCTTCCATGTGGATTACAGCTTTTGGGGCGTGATGCTGCCGGTGATCGTGTACTTCGGCGGACGCAGCGTCTGGGCATTTCTCGCGGGGCTGACAGTTCTGTGCCTGTCGCTGGGCGGACTGCAATGGTGGGCCATGCTCACCGTGCCGCTGATCGCGCTGTATAGCGGCCAGCGGGGAAAGCACCGGCTGGGCTGGATGTTCTATCTGTATTACCCGGCGCATCTGGTGGTAATTTACCTGTTAGATTTTCTCCTGTAACACAATTCCGGCGGGGCCTGTGCTCCGCCGGAACTTTTTATTCAAATGCCAATCCAAAATAGCCGGGCGTCCAGCCCCCTTCGGTCAGGGGCCGGAACATGGCGAAGGGGCTGTCCCCGGGGGCACGGAAGGTCCCCCGCTCAAAGCCCAGCGCGCCGAGGATTCCCCCCGCCTTCGCCGCGTCGCCCAGCAGCTCCAGTCCGAACAGCGCTTCCCCTTCCGGGACTGCCGCAAGGAGAAAATCCTGCCCCGCGTACAGCTTTGCGCCGGCAGCCAGATATTCTATGGCCCCCGCCTCCTGCACCACGCCGCCCTTCGGCAAATACGCCCGGCGCAGCGCCGCGTATTCCTCCGGTATAACCTGCCGCAGAGGAATTGCTTTCCCTGCCCGGACAGGTATTTCCCGAATGCCGCCGAAGTTGACATAATCCACTTTTTCGTACATGCGCCGCAGGCCGGCATCCGCCGGAACCAGAATGCAGCCGGCATAGCCCTGCCCCGCCAACTTCTCATGGGTTAGCCCCATCAGCTCCCGGCACAGGCCCTGCCCCCGACAGTCCGGATGGGTTCCGATGGCGTAGAGATAGGCCAGCTTCCGCCCCTCGCAGGCAGCATCCATCCAGCTCAGCGCGGCGGCAAGCCGTCCCTCGCAGGACAGGGCGCAGACCCGGGACGGGTCAAAGGCCGTCTTTAAAAACGTGTCAATCCAGCCGTCCTCGTTTCCGAAGCACTCAGTCCAGAGCGTCCTCAGCGCACTCGTCTCCATGCAGCTCCTCCATCAGGCAGGCCCAGTATTTTTCCTCAAAATGGTGGGGCTGATAGCTGAGCTTGGCCCGGCGCAGTCCCTCAAGGCCCATATCGTCCTCCCGGTTCAGGAATCGCACCTCCGGATATTTCTCCCGCAGATACCGGGCAAATTCCCAATTGATAGCAGCGTAAGCCCCGTCCACATCCTCCCGGGCCTTCTCGAAATGCACGTCGATGGTGTCCGGGGACAGCCGGGAACCCATGGTCACCGCCAGCACTTCCCCGCCGTCCATCAGCATCAGCCCATCCATTCCCAGCGCCTTAAAGTGACGGAAGGCCCGATGGATGGCGATTTGCTCCAAAAGATATTCCCCATGGGGGTCTTCTGCGATACGCTGGCGGTACCAGTTTTCCACCATCTCCCGGGCAGGCTCCAGATTGTCCGCTTCCAGCGGAACACAGACGGCCTCCGGGTGCTCCGCCTGAAAGCGGTGCAAATGGTTGCGCTTTTTCTGAAGCTTCCGTCCTCTCAGGTCGGCAAGGTCATCGATGGCGTAGACATAGTCAAAGCCGTCCCGGTCCGTGCGGACAAGAAACTTTCCGGGGAACCAGGCTTCCAGCTCCTCGGACTCGGCCTTTGTCATGCTGGTGATCCGGCAGGGAATGCCCCGCTCCCGGGCGTCCCGGATTACCGCCTCCAGCACAGCCTTCCGGTCGCCGGTGCCCATGGGATAGGGATAGACGCTTTTCCCGTTGAAATGGGAGAAAAAGCCCACACAATCCGGGAAAAATGCCGCTTCCTGCCGTCCCCAGAGGTACATATTGGCAAAAGAATACTCACAGCTCCGTCCGGGGCAGGCAAGCAGGATTTTATCGTAGTCTTCCTTCTGCGACAGCTTCAGCCGCTTAAATTCGATCATTTTTAACACTTCCTTCGGTGGAACTATAGCACAGTTTGTCCGCAAAAACAAGCTTCCAGACAAAAACCGCCCGGAATTTCCGGGCGGTTTCGCAAATCACGCAAACAGCTTTGTATCCAGTCCCCGCTTTTTCAGGGCGTAGTACAGCGCGGTGCCCGGCACCAGCAGCACCACGGCTTCGCCGATGGCAACGTAAACGGCGTTCAGCACAAACCCGCCGCCGATGTACACCGTCAGCTCCCAGCCCACAAGGAACGCGTTGGCAATGGCGGGCATCAGCATCCCCACCAGCGGGTAACCCTTGACAGTAACTTTTCTGGTCAGCCACATACCCTCGGCGGCAATCAGTGTCGCGGCGGAACCCACCACAAAATCCAGCGGCAGGGCGGCGGCAAAGGTGATATTGAACAACAGGCAGCCGACGGTCAGCCCCGGCACGGCGGCGGGGGTGAAGAAGGCCAGCACGCACAGGGCTTCAGACAGGCGCATCTGAATGGCCCAGGTGGCGGAGCCGGGCAGCAGCAGGTTCTGCAGGTGGGTCAGCACGGCGTACAGGGCGGCAATGACGGCGGCCTGTACCAGATATTTGGTGGTTTTTTTCATATTCTTGCCTCCAAAAATGAAAAATGGGCGCAGTCCGCGCCCATAACAAAACAAAAAGGACGCAATGCGCCCCATCAAATCCCCTAGTTTTGTTTACCGACAGGATGGTCACGAACTGTCCTATTAGGTTGTGGCTGCATTCTACACGAAATCAGGTGAAATGTCAAGCTGTGCGTATTTTATTTTGTCAGTCTTCGTGTTCGGCGTTACAATGGGCTTGGCTTCTTCGGAAGCCGGGCGCTGCCAGACAATCCGGCGGTTATCCCCCTCTTTCAGGGGGTGATCCTTCTTTGCCCCCTGTCCACTGGGAAAGGGGGTGACAAAGTGAATGCTGTTACATATGAAGAATTGTTTCAATTGCTTCTTGTTCTCATTGCCTTTGCCAGTCTGATCTTTCAGATCACGAAAAAGAAGTAACCGCCTCCCTGCCACAGAACGCGGTTACTTCTTTTGAAGAACGTATGAACTGGGGCTGACCGTCACCGGCAGCGCCCTTTTCCTATGCTAATTATACCACAGTTCCGGGAACTGTCAAGGCCTGCCTGAAATCATACCATTTTATCCTGCGCTTATCGCGCAGGCCGCCAGTGGCGGCGAGAAATGTATGGACTACGTTTTTTAGCGGCGATGCCGCTGACCGCTTGACAGCGGTCTCATAAAACGGTATTTAACCGTTTTATGAAAAACCAGTATCATGCCAGATAAATCGCCTTGCAGGCCAGCATGGTCTCGTAGCAGTCAAGCTTCGACACCAATTCAATGGGGGCGTGCATACTCAGCACGGGCACGCCCGCGTCCACGGTGACGATGTTCCGGTTTGCCATGTACGCCGCAACAGTACCGCCGCCGCCCTGATCCACCTTGCCCAGGGTGGCAGTCTGCCAGACCACCCCCGCGTTGTCCAGCGTGGTGCGGACATGGCCCATGGCCTCGGCGGAAGCGTCGGAGGCGCCGCTCTTACCCCGGGAGCCGGTGTACTTGCAGATGGCAACGCCGTAGTTCAGCTGGCTGTTGTTGCGCTTGTCGCAGGTTTCCGGGAAGTTGGGGTCAAAGGCGTTGGACACATCGGCGGACAGGCAGAAGGAATTCGCAAAGCAATCCGCCAGCTTCACCCCCTGAGCGTCACATAGGCCACCCATAAAATGCTCAAAATACCGGCTCTGCATACCGGAAATGCCCACGGAGCCGATCTCCTCCTTGTCCGCCAGAATGCACACGGCAGTCTTTCCGGGATTTTCGATGGCAAACAGGGAATCCAGCTCCGCGTAGGCGCAGACCCGGTCGTCGTGACCGTAGGCCGCCAGCAGGCTCCGGTCGAGGCCCACCTCACGGCAGCGTCCGGCAGGCACCACCGTCAGCTCGGCGGACAGGAAGTCCTCCTCGATGAGGCCGTACTTTTCGTTCAGCCACTTCATGATGTTCAGCTTCACAAGATCCGCGCCCTCGCCCTCGATGGGTTCGGTGCCCAGAATCACGTTGAGCTGCTCGCCCTCGATGCCCTTAGCAAGAGGCTTCTGCATCTGATCCCCCGCCAGATGAATCAGCAGGTCAGTCACCATCAGCACGGGGTCATTGTCGTCCTCGCCGATGGTCACGGTGACCACGCTGCCGTCCCTGCGGTAGACCACGCCGTGAATGGCCAGCGGAACGGTGGGCCACTGGTACTTCTTGATGCCGCCGTAGTAGTGGGTCTTCAGGTAGGCAATCTGGGCATCCTCGTACAGGGGGTTGGGCTTCACGTCCATCCGGGGGGAATCCACATGGGCAGCGCAGATGTTCGCGCCCTTTGCCAGAGACTCGGTGCCGATCACCGCCAGAGCGATGGCCTTGTCCCGGTTATTATAGTAGATTTTGTCGCCGGGCTTTACCTCCATGCCGGGGGCGAAGGGCTTGTAGCCCCGCTTCTCCGCCTCCCGGACGGCCCAGGCGGTGGCTTCCCGCTCGGTCTTGCACTCGTCCATAAAGGCCATGTAGCGGCGGCAGTAGGCGTTCATTTCCTCCCGCTGTTCGGGCGTGATACGGGTATAGCCGTTCTTGGGAGCCATCAGTAGATTCTCCCGGAGTTCATCGGTATTCATAGATTCTCGCTCCTTATGTTTGAATTTTCCTCCATTATACCAAGTTTCCGAAGAAAAGCAAGACAGGCGGCCTGAAACTGGGCCTGTGTGCCATCATTTACCAGAAAATAGTCACAGTGTTCCCGGAACCAGCTTGCGCTTTTCTGGGCATCAATCCGGCCCCTGGCATAGTCCCGGTCGATGCCGTCCCGCACCATAAGGCGCTGAATCCTGGCTTCCTCCGGGGCGGTGACGGCAACGGTCACGTCGCACAATTCCGCGAGGCCCCCCTCAAACAGAGCAATGGCGTCAATAGCGGCAAGTCTGGGCTTCCCCGCCAGCCGCCGCAAAACCTCCGCCTTCACCGCGCCGTGGGTGATGGCGTTCAGGTCTTCCAGTGCTTTTTCATCGGAAAACACAAGATTTCCCAGCTTTTTTCGCTGTAAGGTGCCGTTTTCCACGCTGCCGGGAAACCGGGCTTCGATGGCACGCAAAAGCGCCGGATCGGTGCGCAGCAGGTCGTGGTAGATGGCATCACAGTCCAGAATCAGGCCGCCCAGCTCTGCGACGCAGCGCAGCAGGGTAGTCTTTCCGCAGCCGGTGCCGCCGGTGATGCCCAGAATCATTCCTCCACCTCCGCGTCCACGATGTGGAAGGCGGCGGCTTTTTTCAGCCGGTTCTGCACCGCGTAGGCAATGCCGCCGCCCACAGGGCACCGGGCGTATACCTGATGAACAGCAGGGTCGTCCAGCTCCCGCAGAGCCGCAAACAGGCCCGCCGACAGGGTCGCCGCGTCCGCCTCCTGACCGTAGGAAAGAGGATTACAGTCCGCGTACAGGGGCAGCTCCTCTTCAAAGCACAGCACCCGGTCGCCGGGAGTAAAGTGGCGGTGAATGTAGGCCGCCGCCTTTTCCCGGGAGCCTGCCACGATGACCACCGGTTCGGCAGGCGCGTAGTGACGGTACTTCA
The DNA here is from genome assembly GCA_034113565.1 of Faecousia sp. GTDB lineage: Bacteria > Bacillota > Clostridia > Oscillospirales > Oscillospiraceae > Faecousia. Next base: position 10,004 of record JAXEXE010000137.1, on the reverse strand, counting down.
TGCCGGGAGCCTTCACTACGGCGTCCTTGTCGATCTGCGCCGTCACCGCCTTGTCCACCACCAGATCACCTAAAACTGCAATCAGCTGCTCCGGCGTGATTCCGCCGGGGCGCAGCAGCCGGGGGCGGTCCTCGGTCAAGTCCACAATGGTGGATTCCACGCCCACCCGGCAGCTTCCCCCGTCCACCACAGCGGCGATTTTTCCGTCATGGTCATGGAGCACATGCTGAGCAGTGGTGGTGGAGGGCTTGCCGGAAAGGTTGGCGGAGGGAGCCGCGATGGGCACGCCGGACAGCCGGATAATCTCCCGGGTCACGGCATTGTCGGGACAGCGGAGGGCGACCGTATTTAAGCCCCCGGTGGTGCGGCGGGGCACGATCTGGCGGGCGGGCAGCACCATAGTCAGCGGGCCGGGCCAGAAGGCCTTCGCCAGATCATAGGCCGCTTTGGGGATGTCATGGCAGAACTGCTCCATCTGCTCTGCATCCCAGATGTGCAGAATCAGGGGGTTATCCTGCGGCCGCCCCTTAGCCTCAAAAATCTTCGCTACGGCGCTTTCATTCAGGCCATCGGCGCCCAAACCATAAACCGTTTCGGTGGGAATCGCCACCAGCTCTCCCCTGCGGATCAGCTCAGCGGCGATAGCAGGCGTCTGATCGTCTAAAGCGGACAGTAATTGTGTATTCATCATACACCTCCATAATTGTCAACTGTCAACTATCAACTGTCAACTGAATAAAGCATCGGGCAGCCACGAAAATCCGCAGCTGCCCGGAATTGCATTCAGGTAATTACACGGTGGGCTGGTTGGCAGCCTCAATGATCTTGACGAACTTCTCGGGCACCAGGGAAGCGCCGCCGATCAGGCCGCCGTCGATGTCGGGCTGAGCCAGCAGCTCGTAGGCGTTCTTGTCGTTCATGGAGCCGCCGTACAGGATGGAGATGGCCCGGGCGTTCTTGGAGGAGTACAGCTTGCGAACCACGGAGCGGATCATCTCGCAGACCTCTTCGGCCTGCTCGGGGGTGGCGGTCAGGCCGGTGCCGATGGCCCAGATGGGCTCATAGGCGATGATGACCTTGCGGATCTTGTCCTCGGGCACGCCAGCCAGACCCAGCTTGATCTGCATGGTAATATGTTCGGCGGTGATGCCGGACTCCCGCTGCTCCAGGCTTTCGCCGCAGCACATAATGGGAATCAGGCCGGCTTCCAGCGCAGCCAGAACCTTGGCATTGACATCGGCGTCGGTCTCGCCCATGGCGCGGCGCTCGGAGTGGCCAATGATGACGTACTTGCAGCCGGCGTCGGTCAGCATATTGGTAGCAATCTCACCGGTGTAAGCGCCGGAGGGGTTAGCGTTGCAGTTCTCAGCGCCGATGCCCACCCGGGTCTCACGCATGGCACGGACGGCGGCGGGGATGCAGACAGCGGGAACGCACAGAGCCACGTCGCACCAACGGCCCTTGGGCATGATGGCCTTCAGCTGGGTCATAAATTCCTTGGTCTCGGAAGGAGTCTTGTTCATCTTCCAGTTGCCGGCAATGACGGTCTTACGATATTTTCTGTTCATTTCCTAATTTCTCCTTATTCTAACATCCGGTCGGATGTGCATTTACGATGTAATCTGCCGGCGTGCCGCCAGCAGGCCGACAGGGCTGTTCCTCTGCCGCCAAATTCTTTCTTAAATCGCGGGGCAAAGGGCGTCCCTCTACCCCGCGGATTCCATTTCAGTACGATTACTTGTCCTGCAGGCAGGCGATGCCGGGCAGCTCCAGGCCCTCCAGGAACTCCAGAGAAGCGCCGCCGCCGGTGGAAATGTGGGTGATCTTGTCGGCAAAGCCCAGCTGCTCGCAGGCAGCCGCGGAGTCGCCGCCGCCGACGATGGTGATGGCGCTGCTGTCAGCCAGAGCCTGGGCAACAGCGATGGTGCCCTTCGCCAGGGTGGGGTTCTCGAACACGCCCATGGGGCCGTTCCATACAACAGTCTTGGCATTCTTGGCAGCCTCAGCGAACAGGGCGCGGGTCTTCTCGCCAATGTCCAGACCCATTTTGTCAGCAGGGATAGCATCAGAGGGAACGGTTTCCACAGCAATGTCGCCGTCGATGGGGTCAGGGAAATTCGCCGCAACCACAGTGTCGATGGGCAGCAGGAGCTTGACGCCCTTAGCCTCGGCCTTGGCCATCATTTCCTTGCAGTAGTCGATCTTCTCGTTGTCCAGCAGGCTGGTGCCCACGCTGTAGCCCTTGGCAGCCAGGAAGGTGTAGGCCATGCCGCCGCCAATGATCAGAGTGTCCACCTTCTCCAGCAGATTGTTGATGACGTTCAGCTTGTCGGAGACCTTGGCGCCGCCCAGAATGGCGACGAAGGGACGCTCGGGATCAGCCAGCGCCTTGCCCATGATGGAAACTTCCTTCTGCACCAGATAGCCGCAGACGGCGGGCAGGTAGTCAGCCACACCGGCGGTGGAAGAATGGGCGCGGTGGGCAGTACCGAAGGCATCGTTGACGAAAATGTCAGCCATGGAAGCCAGTTCCTTGCTCAATTCGGGATCGTTCTTGGTCTCGCCCTTGATGTAGCGGGTGTTCTCCAGCAGCATGACCTGGCCCTCCTGCAGAGCGGCGGCCTTGGCCTTGGCGTCCTCGCCGACAACGTCGGCTGCCATAATGACTTCCTGACCCAGCAGCTCGCTCAGACGGGCGGCGACCACCTTCAGGCTCAGCTCGGGCTTCCACTCACCCTTGGGCTTACCCATGTGGGAGCACAGGATGACCTTGGCCTTGTGGGCGATCAGGTACTGAATGGTGGGCAGGGCGGCGACGATACGCTTGTCGGAAGTGATGACACCGTTCTTGGTGGGAACGTTGAAATCACAGCGGCACAGCACACGCTTGCCGGCTACGTTGATGTCCTCAATGGACTTCTTATTGTAGTTCATTGTACTTCCTCCATATCATTTAGGGGTTTTAACCCCTCATTTTGCCATAATCCTTCAAACCGGGGAAGGAAAGCTGGCGCAGGGCCTCAAAAACCGTAACGGCAACGGCGTTGCTCAGGTTCAGGCTCCGGGCGTCCGGGCGCATGGGAATGCGGACGCACTGGTCGTAGTGCTCCTCCAGAAAGGGCTCCGGCAGGCCTTTGGTCTCCTTGCCGAAGAACAGGTAGCAGCCGTCCTCAAAATTTGCCTCGGTGTAGCACCGGGGCGCTTTCGTAGACAGGCACCACATCTGGCGGACCTGATTTCTCAAGAAGAAATCATCCAAGTTTTCATACTCGATGACCTCGACCATGTGCCAGTAGTCCAGCCCTGCCCGCCGCACCGCCTTTTCGGAGGTGTCGAAGCCCAGAGGGCGGATCAGATGCAGACGGCAGCCGGTAGCCGCACAGGTGCGGGCAATGTTGCCGCAGTTCTGGGGAATTTCCGGCTCCACCAGCACGATATTGAGCATGACCTTCACCTCACGCGGGACGCTTTGGGGCCGCTATGATTCAAACCCCGTTCGGCTTCTATTGTATGTCAAACCCGTTGTAAAATCAATCTCAAAAAGAGGAAAATTTCAAGTTTTTTATAATATTCACATAAAAAATCAGGAAGTCCGCTGAAATTTGTGAAAAATGCTTCCACTCTGCCCCCGGTTTTTTTGAACGCCGGATTTTTCCCGTGAAAAGGTGCCGAAACGCCCTCAAAAGGCAAGGGTTTTGATGAATCCGATAAAAAAACTCCACCTCAAACGAGGTGGAGTGTCTTCGCAGACGGCTCAGCCCACGGCATTGGCGATGCTGCCGTTTTCCACGGTCCAGCTGCCGCCCTGGGCGGTGAGGGTCTGACCGTTGGTCAGCACCGCGTCCAGCCGCAGCACCAGCTGCTGGCCTTCGCCGATGGTTTCGGGCACGGTAAAGCTCATGTCCGTAATGCTGGCGTCATAGCTTCTGTCGGTCTCCCCGGGGGCCATGGTCAGCGCCGTGCTGGCAATTTCCTGACCGTCCAGCATCAGCACCAGATTTGCCTGTGCGCAGGCAACATTTTCATCGTTCTCCGTAATCATGGGCGCCTGCACCAGTGCGTAGCCGCTGAGAATCGTCAGATCGCTGCCCTCCAGCGCCGCGTCATTCAGCGTCAGGCTGCAGAAGGATGTCAGAGACGAGGCAAGATTCACCAGCGTCTCATCCGTGGGGTCCTCCGGCGTATTCACCGGAACCTCGGCAAAGGAGCCGTCCTTGCCGGTAATGGTCACATAATAACCGTAGCCGTCCGCCCCGTTCAGGTCGGCGGAGGCCACATAGGCATCGTTCTTCCACTCGCATGCCACGTTGGCAACGTCCTCCCCATCCAGCCGGACCACGAATTCCGCGCTGTCGCCCTTGTCATGCTCCGAGGGAACGGCGGTCAGATTCACAGTGGCGCCGTTGGGACTGCTCCAGGTGGTGACGCTGAGACTGGCATTCGTCAGGCTCAGCGTCCGGGCAGGGCCTTCCGCGGTGGTCTCTGCGGCGGACTGATGATCTGTAGGTTCGGTGGTTTCCGGTTTTTTACCGCAGGCGCACAGCGTCAGGGCTGCGGCCAGGGTCAGCGCCGTCAGGGCGCACAGTCGTTTCTTATTCATGGGAATTCCTCCTCTGTCTGCCATTTGTTTCCTCATTATAACCCATTGGAACAGAATTTGCAAGGCGAAAAACGGGAGCGTTTCCGCCCCCGTTTCCATGGATCATTCTTCTTCCTTTTCCGGTTCGGGCAGGCCAGCCTTGTCGGCGTTGACATAGGCCATCAGCTCATCGCCGGTGATGGTCTCCTTCACCAGCAGGAACTCGCTGACCTCGTCCAGCAGCTGGCGGTTCTCTGTCAGAATCCGCTTTGCGTCGGCATAGGCGCTGTCCAGAAGGCGCATGACCTCCTTGTCTACCCCGGCGGCAGTCTCCTGAGAGCAGTCCATTACCGCCTGCCCATCCAGATACTGGTTCTGCACGGAGGCCGTGGACATGAGGCCGAACTTTTCGCTCATGCCATACTGGGTGACCATGTTCCGGGCCAGGGCGGTGGCCCGCTGGATATCGTTGGCAGCGCCGGTGGTCTGAACGCCGAACACCACCTGCTCCGCCGCCCGGCCGCCCACCAGCGTCCGAAGCTCGGTGCGCAGTTCCTCGGCAGTGGACAGGAACTTTTCCTCCTCGGGCATCTGCATGGTGTAGCCCAGCGCGCCGGAGGTGTGGGGAACGATGGTGATTTTGGACACGGGCTGGGCGTGCTTCTCCAGCGCCGCGATGAGGGCGTGGCCCACCTCGTGATAGGCGACCAGCCGCTTCTCCATATCGGTGAGGACGGTGTTCTTCTTCTCGGTGCCAGCGATGACGGTCTCGAAGGACACCATCAGGTCCTCCTGATTCACCGCCTGCCGGCCCATACGCACAGCCCGCAGCGCGGCCTCGTTCACCAGATTGGCAAGATCCGCGCCTACCGCGCCGGCAGTGGCCTGAGCGATTTTGCGCAGATCCACATCCTCGGCAAGGCGAATCTTCCGGGTGTGCACCTTCAGGGTGTCCAGACGGCCCTGGAGGTTAGGACGGTCCACGATGATCCGGCGATCAAACCGGCCGGGCCGGAGCAGCGCTTTATCCAGAATCTCCGGACGGTTGGTCGCCGCCAGGCACACAATGCCCTTGGAGGGCTCGAAGCCGTCGATCTCGCTGAGCAGCTGGTTCAATGTCTGCTCCTGCTCGGAGTTGGAGCCGTAACGGCTGTCCCGGGAACGGCCCACGGCATCGATCTCATCGATGAAAATGATGCAGGGAGCCACCTTCGCCGCCTGCTGGAACAGGTCGCGGACCCGGCTGGCGCCCATGCCCACGAACATTTCCACAAAATCAGAGCCGGAAATGGAGAAGAAGGGCACATTGGCCTCGCCGGCCACCGCCTTGGCAAGCAGGGTCTTGCCGGTGCCGGGAGAGCCAACCAGCAGCGCGCCCTTGGGCAGCTTCGCGCCGATGGCGGTGTACTTCTGGGGATTGTGGAGAAAATCAATAATTTCCTGTAAGGACTCCTTGGCCTCGTCCTGTCCGGCAACGTCCTTAAAGGTCACGCCGGTCTGCTTCTCCATGTAGACCTTGGCCTTGGACTTGCCCATACCGCCCATGATGCCATCGCCGCCCATGCGCTTGGTCAGCAGGTTCATCAGCAGGAACATGCCGCCGATCATGATGGCATAGGATAGAATCATCATAATCATGGAGTTATCCTCCACGATCTGGTTATTGACCTTCACGCCCGCCGCGTCCAGCTCCTCCGCCAGGGCCAGCATATCGCCGCCGCTGGGCAGGCCCGTAAAGCAGGCCTTCTGCCGGGAGGGGTCCTTGGCGGCCTCCTCCTTGGTCATGTAGAGAATGCGGTCATAACGCAGCTCCACCTCTGCCAACTGACCGGAATTCTTGGCGTCAAAGAAATCCGACAGGGTGGTTTCCGTGTACTGGCTTTTTTCAACGGTATTCATAATCCAGCTGAACAGCAGCACCAGAATCAGCGCGATCATCAGCGGAGTGAAGAAGCTGCCCTTGGGGCGGTTTCCCTCCGGTTTATTTCCATTATTGGGATTGTTGCCGCGATTTGGATCCATATCCGCTCGCCTCCTTCTTTTGCCACATCATATCACACTTTTCCGTGTTAAGCAATGAACGATTCTCGGCGGGATGGTAAATTTTCTGTGAATAGGTTACATAATCCCCTGTTTTTCCCATTCCGGCAAAAAATTAAGCTTGAGAAATTGCATATTACCTGCTATAATGCTAACGTCTATTATTATGGATTGAACAGGAGATACTGTGTTATGAAGGAAAACCACCGTCCTGCCGGGCGGAATGCTCCTCCCCGGCGGGCCGACCGGTTCGCCCAGCAGGAGGAAAATGAGGAAGTTGAAGGCCAGCTGGAGGGCCGGAATGCCATCTCCGAGGCTCTGAAAAGCGGCCGCACCATCGACAAGGTCTTCGTCGCCGACGGCGACACCGACAAGGGCTTGCAGCGCCTTGCCGCTCAGGCAAAGGAAGCCGGTGCCGTGGTTGTGCCGGTAGACCGCCGGAAGCTGGACGCCATGTCCTTCACCCGTGCCCATCAGGGCATCATCGCTCTGGCTGCCGCCCATGAATATGTGACCATCGACGACATTTTAGAGGAAGCCGCCGCCCGGGGTCAGGCGCCCCTCATCGTCATCTGTGACGAGCTGTCCGACCCCCACAATCTGGGCGCGATCCTCAGATCCGCGGAGTGTGCCGGTGCCCATGGCGTCATCATTCCCAAGCGCCGCAGCGTAGGCCTCACCGCCACTGTGGCGAAAGCCTCCGCCGGGGCTGTGGAGTATATGAAGGTTGCCCGGGTCACCAACATCAACAGCGCCATTGCCGAGCTGAAGGACAGGGGCGTATGGGTGTTCGGCACCGCTGCCGAAGGCTCCATCCCCATGTATCAGGCGGATCTTACCGGCCCTGCCGCCATCGTCATCGGCAACGAGGGCTCTGGGCTGAGCCCTCTCGTTCGAAAGAACTGTGACGTGATGGTAAACATTCCCATGGCCGGGCGCATCAGCTCCCTGAACGCCTCCGCCGCTGCATCCATTCTACTCTACGAGGCGGTGCGCCAGCGCTTATAACCAGGAGGATACCCAATATGGATTTGGAAAATAATCAGGATTTCGACTTAGAGGACATTCTGAAAGAATTCGGCGAACACCCGGAAGCCGAAGAGCCTGCTGAACCTGCCGGGCAGATGCCCGAATTGCGGTTCGATGATGAAACGCCGGATATCCCGGAAGAAGTCTCGGAAGCACGCCCGGAAGAAACCACAGCGTTTGCTTTGGAGGAAGCCGCAGAACCCACCGTGGAAACGGAGGAACCATCCCTGCCCGATACGCAGGAATTTGACCCGGTGGAGGAAATTCCCCCCGAGGCGCTTCCTACAGACGAGCCGACCATCGTTATCGATCTGCCGGAGGAATCGGAAGCACCGAAGCCTGCCGCGGCGGAGCCTGCCTTTGAGGTGGAGGAGGAATTCATCCCCGCTCCCATCGTGTTCACCCCCCGCTCCCGGCTGAAGGAGCTGAAAAAGCAGCTGGTTGCCGGCCCGGAACGCAGGTATTATGAGCTGTCCGAAATGGGTGTGGGAAGGCTTCAGGCGGCAATCCTGCTGAATCTTCTGGTGGTGCTGATCTGCGGCGGTGTGACCGCCCTGTTCGCCCTGGAGCTGGTGCCGGAAAATCGCATGAAGCTGGTGGTTTTCAGCCAGGTGCTGGCAATGCTGATTTCCGCCCTGCTGGGCTGCAATCTGATGCTGGACAGTCTGGGCGACCTTTTGAAGGGCCGCTTCACGGTGAATACCCTGCTGACGCTGACCTTCGCCGCCTGCCTCATCGACAGCGTTTTCTGCCTGAAGGAGCTGCGGGTGCCCTGCTGTGCCGCCTTCAGTCTGGAAATGACCATGGCCATGTGGGCCAGACTGCAAAAGCACAACACCGAAATGGCCCAGATGGACACCATGCGCAAGGCCGTCCGCCTGCATGGCATTGTACGGGTGGAAAACTATTATGAAGGCAAGGACGGTCTGCTCCGTAAGGAGGGCGAGGTTTCCGACTTCATGGACACCTATAACAAAATGCCCGCCCCCGAGGTGGTGCAGTCCGTTTACGCGGTGCTGAGCCTGCTGGTCTGCATCGGCATTTCCGTGTTCGCCGGAATGCTCCACGGCCTGAGCATGGGCGTGCAGATTTTGTCCACTTCTCTGCTCGTGGCGGTGCCTGCCAGCTTCTTCGTCTCCGTCTCCCGCCCCATGGCGATTCTGGAAACCCGACTGCACATGGTGGGCACCGTGCTGTGCGGCTGGGAAGGCGTGAAGGATCTGTGCGGCAAAGCCGTCTTCCCCATTTCCGATCTCGACCTGTTCCCTCAGGGCAGCACCAAACTCAACGGCGTCAAATTCTACGGGCATCGCAACCCTGACGAGGTGGTCTCCTATACCACCTCCGTGATTCACGCCGCCGGCGGCGGGCTGGTGCCCGTGTTCGACCAGCTGCTGAAAAGCCGCAGCGGCCAGCTGTACCCCGTTCACAGCTTCCGCAACTATGGCGACGGCGGCATCGGCGGCGAAGTGGAAGGGCTGCCGGTTCTGGTGGGCACCATGGGCTTTTTGCAGGACATGGGCGTGGAGATTCCCGAGGGCACCATGGTGAATCAGGCTGTCTACGCCGCCGTGGACGGCGAGCTGTGCGCGGTCTATGCCATGTCCTATGCCAAGATGCGTTCTGCCGCCGCCGGTCTTGTGACCCTGTGCGGCTACCGGAAGCTGAAGCCCCTGAAGCTCAGCGGCGACTTCATGCTGACGGAGAGCTTCCTGCGCGCCAAGTTCAATGTCAAAACCAGCCGCATCGCTTTCCCCGACCGGGACACCTGTCAGAAGCTGCAGCAGCATCCCATTGATCCCGACGAGCCGGTGCTGGCGCTGACCACCCGGGAGGAGCTGGTAAGCGTAGCCTACGCCATCACCGGCGCCCGGGCTCTGCGGCAGGCCACCAAGCTGGGCGTCATCATTCACCTGATTGGCGGCACGCTGGGCCTCATTATCATGCTGGTGCTGGGATACCTTGGCAGCACCCAGCTGCTGACTCCCGTCAACATCCTGCTCTATCAGCTGATCTGGGCGGTACCCGGTCTGCTGGTCACCGAGTGGGCGCGAATTGTATAAGGATACGATACGCAAGTCCCGGGTTGGAATTCCAACCCGGGCCTTATTTTGTCACACTATCCGCAAATCCAGTTCTGAAAACCGGGGGTATAGAAGCAATTACCTTCCGTATCCACCCACATAACCTCCGCCCCGCAGCTTTGGGCCAGCGCCTCCCCTTCCCCCTTTGGCAGGACGAACAGGGCCGTGGACAGGGCATCGGCAAGGCCGGAGTCCCCGCAAATCACGGTGACGCTTCGGAAGCGTCTCGCGGGGTACAGGGTCGCCGGGTCAATAATGTGGTGGTAGATTTC
>JAXEXE010000136.1:0-15400 GCA_034113565.1 Faecousia sp. | reverse complement strand
CTTTTATGGTCCCCCAAATGACCTGTTCCAGTTCTTCGGCATTGACCTTCAAATCATGGCAGGGGCCGTTCTCAGCCGCCTGAGAGCGGCGGCAAACGAAATAAGGGCGCTTATTTGATACATAGGAAAGCGCATGGTCGCAGCAGCCGCAGAACACGATGCCCTTCAGAAGATAATCCCGCTGCTTTTTTTGCGGCTGGGAAAAGCGGCGCACGGTTTCCTGTACCTTATCGAATAAAGCCTTGTCTACGATTGCCGGATGATGGTCGGGAATGATGTACCACTTCGACCTGTCCTTAAAACGACTGTTGTTTCCACCGACTTCAAGGACTGCCCGCTTCCCAATGATGTAGGTGCCGGTATAGCGTTCATCCGCCAAATACCGCACAATGGTTGAATCACACCAGATACCGTGGGTACGGGAAACATCGTGGGTTTTCTGGCCCTTTGTAATCTTGTATTCAGCAGGGGTAGGAATTCCCCGCTTGTACAGTTCTTTGGCAATGCTGGGAGCGTTTTTCCCTTCGGCGGCAAGCTGGAAGATCAGCAGAACCACGGCGGCGGCTTCGGGGTCAGGCTCCATTCTGCCATCAGCGCTCTTACGATACCCATAGGGGCAGATGGTGCTTTGATATTCGCCCCGCTGCATCTTGGCATATTTGGCGCTTTTGGTCTTGATGGACATATCCCGGCTGTAATACTCACTGATAAGGTACTTGAAGGCCACATCCATGCCGCCCGTATCGCCCTTGTAGTTGTTGCTGTCATAGTCATCGCTGACGGAGATAAACCGGGTATGGAACAGAGGGAAAACCCGCTCAAGGAAATAGCCGGTTTCAATGCTGTTGCGCCCGAAGCGGGAGAAGTCCTTGACGATGATGCAGTCGATTTTATTCTCCCGAACCATCTCAATCAGCTTCTGCACCTGGGGACGCTCAAAATTGGTGCCGCTGTAGCCGTTGTCGATGAACTCCAACACCTCGGAATTGAGCGCTTCCGGCAGAGCTGCCGCATATTCATTCAGCACAAGGCGCTGGTTCTCAATGCTCATGCTGTCGTACTTGTAGTCCTCAATGGACAGCCGGATATAAAGGGCGATTACATATTTTTGCATTGGTTCAGCACCTCCTCGCAGGAATCAAATTCGCTTTCAAAACGGTAGCGGACGGTGATCTGCTTGTCCTTGGAAACTTCAACACGGTCAATCAGCCTGTCGATCAGAGCGGCGGTCAGCTCCCGGTTTTCCCGGAGACTATCGGAATCCCGCTTCAACGCCCGGTGCTGTTCCATCTGCTTGTCCAGTGCCTTCAAGCCTTTTTCCAAACGGGATACTTCATCAGAAAGCTGTTCGATTTTGGCTTCATACTTCCCTTTGTAGGTGATGTATTCGTCCTTCGTGAGAATATCCTGGATTAGATTCTCGTAAAGGCTGCGGATCAGACCTCGCAGGCGCTGAATCTCCTGCTTGCGGCTGGCAATCTTCTCATTCAGCTCTGCCCGTTCGGCTGTCTGCTGGGGCAGCTCCAAAAGGGAAAGTGAGTAGCTGCCCAGGGCCGCATCCAGCGCATTCTGGAGCATATTAGCAAGGGAATCCAGAAGAACATCTTCCCGAATCAGGACACCGGGGCAGCGCTCTTTTGCGATTCTGCTGTTAGTCAGACAGTAAAAGAGGTAGACATCAGCGGACTTTTTGCGGAAGTTCCGATGCCGGTGGAGACTGCCGCCGCAGTGGGCACAGAAGATTTTTCCCTTTAGGATGTTGGGACTATAAGCCTTCACCTCCCGTTCCTTGCAATGCTGGGCGGTTTCGTCCAGTTTTTTCTGAACGGCTTCAAACAGTTCGTGGCTGATGATGGCTTCATGGGTGTCGCGGACAACCGTCCACTCCATTTCGCTGACTTCGACCTGCTGGTGGTCTACAATTTTGGTACGACCCTGCACCAGATCGCCGGTGTAAACCTGCGCGTGAAGGATTCTTGCCACCGTGCGGGTGTTCCAGTTCCCATTGCCCATCAGATTTTCGTGGGTAATGATGCCCTGGGTGTTTTTGTGGTGGCTGGGAGGAAGATGCCCGGCATCATTCAGGCGGACGGTTATGGTGTTCAGTCCGATGCCCTCAGATGCCCATTGGAACATTTTCTGCACCACGGGAGCGGCAACCGGGTCGATAATCAACTGGTGGCAGTCATCCGGGGCTTTCAGATACCCATAGGGGGTGCGGCTCCCGATAAACTTCCCATCCTTCATGGCCTGCCGCTGCTGGGCCTTGATTTTCCGGCCAATATCCAGAGCGTATGCTTCGTTAATCATGTTCCGCAGGGGGATGATGATCCCAGCGTGGGCATCCTCCGGGGCGGAGGTATCAAAGTTTTCGTTGACGGCGATGAAGCGGACATTCCGCAGACGGAAATACTGCTCGATGTAGTAACCTGTGTCGATGGTATTCCGGCCCAGCCGGGAGAGGTCTTTTACAATGACGCAGTTTACAAAGCCTGCTTCAATGTCAGAGAGCATCTTCTGGAAAGCGGGACGGTGGAAAGTGGTTCCGCTGGTGCCGTTGTCGATATAGGTGTCGTACACCTGAATGTCGGGATTTCGTTCCAGAAACTGGGCGATAATCATTTGCTGAGTTTCGATGGAAGCACTGTGGGTGTGGCTGTCCTCCACGGACAGGCGGACATAGATTGCCGCGCGGCAGGTGCTGACGGCCTCCTGCACAACGGCCTTTGCGCTTTCTTTTCTGCTCTTTCGTGCCATGATTTAACCTGCCTTTCGGATTCCTTCGGGGAGCGGCAGCTTTGCTTCCTGAACTGCCAGCGCTGCCAGCCGAAGGGCTTTTTCGTATTCATCCATGTAATTGAAGCGGATATCCAGTTCGTTTTTGCCCCTTACCTGGATGCTCTGTACCATGTGAATCAGGGCTTTGCGATCCAGGGTTTCCATAGATTCAAACTGGGTAAAGTGCGTAATCCAGCGGTTCCGCTCGCTTCGGTTTTCCAGAACATCCGTGAGCTTTTCTTTCAGAGCGGCGATGGATGCCTTGATTTCCTCTGCCTGCCGGGTGTACTTCACCTTGTAGCTGGCGTATTCCTCCTTGGTAATCATCCCTTCTACGAGGCTTTCATACAGCCGGGATTTGCAGTTCTGCGTGTGCTCCAGCCGCCTCTCATTTTCGGAGATATGGTCTGTGTACTCTTTTGCCAGCGCCTGGTTGATGCTGGACTGGTCAATGCTGTTCAGCAGGGTTTCCAGAGAGGCCACATTTTGAATGTAGGCTTTCAGACTTTCCTGAACACAATCGATCAGATTGCTTTCTTTCAGCATCACCGGATTGGCGCACCCATGTTTCTTGCCTGTGGGACAGTAATAATAGTGATACTCCTTTCCATTGACACGGTTGGTCTTACGGGTCATCCGACTGCCGCAGCAGCCGCAGATCAGAACGCCGGAGAACAGATATACCGTGTCCTGCTTCGGGGAGGTGCGGGTGTCCAGCCCGCGGATTCTCTGAACCAGATCGAAGTCCTGTTTGGTTATCAGGGCTTCATGGGCATCGGGAATGCGAATCCATTCCGATTCCGGCTTCTGCTCCATCTGCTTGATTTTGTAGTTGGAGGTGCCCTGTCTGCCCTGAACCAGTGTACCGGTGTAGGTTTCATCCTGCAAAATGCGGATGATGGTGGTGGCCGACCACTTGCAGTCCTGGCTGTCGGCATAGCCGTTCTTTGCGTAGGGCAGGCCGTGATTTTTCTTGTATGCCAGCGGAGAGAGAATACCCAGCCGGTTCAGCTCGTTTGCGATCCGCAGAGCGCTTGAACCTTCCAGCCGCATCTGAAAGATGTTCTTGACCACACGGGAGGCATAGGGATCAGGAACCAGCAGATTTTTATTCTCCTCGGACTTCATGTAGCCGTACACAGTGAAGGCTCCAACAAAATCTCCGTTCCGGCGCTTTACATCCAGGGCGGTACGGGTCTTTACGGAAATGTCCCGGCAGTAGGCTTCATTCATGATGTTTTTGACCGAAACCGTCAGATCATCACCGTTGTTCTCCTGTGCCGTGTCGATGTTGTCCGTGATGGCGATAAACCGCACACCGTAGGCCGGGAATACCTTGCGCAGGTAGCGGCCTGTTTCGATGTACTCACGGCCCAGCCGGGAGAGGTCTTTGACAATGACGCAGTTGATTTCCCCATTGGTCACATCCTGCATCATTTCCTTAAAGGCGGGGCGGTCAAAGATGATGCCGCTGTAGCCATCGTCCACTTTGAGAGACACTACCTCTATGTCGGGGTTGCGCTCAACGAAATTCTCAATGAGCTTGCGCTGGTTGGAAACGCTGTCGCTCTCGCTGGATCGGTCATCTGTATAAGACAGACGGATGTAGGCAGTTGCTTTGTACTTTGCCATGAAATGTCACTCCTTTTCGTTCCGGGAAAGCTGATGAAAAGAGTGATTTCCGAGATGGCCTAAGTTTCGTTCTTTTCCAAGTTCATTGTATCACTCTTGGCGGAAAAAGCGAGTTTGTCGCCTACCTGAGAATACCCCGTAGGCAGTCTTCCAGGGTTGCTCCGTTTCTGGCGAAGGAGGCGTTCACAACAAAATCGCCGCAGCGGAAACGGTAGGGATTCTTAATCTGGCGAACAAAGTCCGCAATGCGTTCCTCTTTGGGAAGGCTCTTATCAACGGTGACGGTTCTGATGTCAACCAAATCGCTGACCTGGGTGGATTGTGCTATGTTCTGATTCATACCGAGAAGCTCCTTTCGTATCAAGCATCAAAGTCACATGAATGCGCTGGCAGTAAAAGGCTCCCAGCGCATGGTATCTGACTTTGCGGGTGCTGCTCCGGCTTCTTGGATAGCTACAAACTAACTACTCCCGGAGCGGCAACCCTTTTCGGTTCAGTACCGATTCATTGTATCCGTCACATTTGCCACGCACCCCTGACGGTGGGTATGATACAAGCCGCCTTTGGCGAGGCTGTCATAACTCTGCGATACCGCTGCCGAAGCTGGCGCATATCGAAGGGCTTCCCCCTAGTCCTTGGGAGAGCGTGAGCAAGTTTCATTTCACGCGGTGTGGGGTGTATGCCCAGGTTGCCTGCCCAGGCTCGACAGCACGGTGGCGCTCGATTGGCTCTGCGGGATTGTCCACAAGCCAATGTCATGGCGTCGTACTGTCCACCTCCACATCGGTGTGTGTACTTGTATCATCTTGTGTTCAGTTTTCAAGATACAGAGAAGGGCTTGTGAAGAAGTCCCTTCACTTGGTAGGCAGCGAAAACGCTGTTTTGTCCGGGTGTTTTGAAAGATTTTTTATCTTTGTAGGATTGCACAAGAATTAAGTAGAAAACAAGCATATATCGAAAGCAATTTGTGCGAAATAGCCTATTCCTCTGAGGGGAACAGCGTGAAAATGCGTTGGAGCCTTTCCGAGATGGTCGATTTCTGGAGATTGAGATAACGTGCAATTTCCCGGATGGTCAGCCCGTCCACAATGTACAGGGTGAGAAGTTCTTTGTCCTCCACGGTCAACGCGGGGACGCCAATCGTCAGACAGGGAGTGGTCAGCTCCTCAAGCCACCAATAGCGAGAATGGCTGCCATAGGTATCGTATTCAGAAGAAAGCTGCTCCAGAAATTTTTCGTACAGAGGGGATTCGCAATCGTCCATTTCCTCATCCGAACTTTCGGGGATTGCAAATTCTTGCGTATGAAGGGCTTCATTTCGTTCGCTTTTGAAGATTTCCCAGTCAAATTCGTACATAGCCTTAATTGCCTCCGGTTCCATTCCTGCTTCCGCATAGGTTTTTGCAAGTTTTGCCCATACTTTTTCAAATTTTCTCTTTTCTGCTCCGTAATTGAATGTCATATCCGTAATCTCCTTGAATTGAAATTTGAGTTGAGAATCAAATTTCGGAGATTACGGATATTCGGCGATGTAACACAGCCAACCCTTCATAGCATCCTTTCTGCTGTCCGGCAGTCAGGATGCAAAAAGAGCATGACAACAACAGCCGGAAAGCCGTTTGTCATGCTCTAACTCGAGGGTCCTCATTCTCACCAGACTGGCTGGTGGATACAGGCACTTATCCGGCTTCCTATACTGGAATGAATCCAGCGTGTCCGGCGGTTGAACTATGTACGAAACATTTTTTCAGTTCATGGTTTGGAATTATTCAATTGGTATTGTGATTAAAAATCTCTGAGCACACTTCGGGCATTTGAGGATGATTCTAGCCCCGCCCCGTGGCTCAGAATCTCCACTTACCGCTATCGCCATGGCTCTATCGCCCACTGGCTTGTCACACAACCTCCCATGCTTGCAGACGGGGCATTTCACATTGTCGCTTTTTAGATCGTTCGTTTCATAAATCTGCTCGATCAGCAGCATACCATCGCCTCCGTTTCTATCCGAACCGGTAAGCGGTTATTTCGGCGCTGAATGAGGTAATCGTAGCCCCTTCGTATCTGGCAGAAGGCACATTCGTCCTTTATCACCTGATAGGGGTTCTCTCTGGTCACCCGGTATTCCTTTGATTGGTAAAATCCAGCGACACAGCGTTCGCACAGACACAATTCCAAATTACGATTTTTCATAATCCAACCTCCATAGAAAAAAATAAAAGCCGGGCATGAAGACAAGAGTATTTCTACTCCTGATCTCTCATGCCCGGCTATTTGGTGGTGTTTCATTACGCCGCGATTAACAGCGTACCCCGTTGCTCGGTGCTATGACAATATGAACTTTTCTGCCGATGGTTTCCAGTATGTCGGCGTTGTTCTGCGAAAGAAAAGCGGGAAGCTGCTTTTTCGCAGAGCCAGATTGACTTTCACGATACTTTTGCAGCGCGGACACTTGCACTCAACTGTGCCGGTGGCCATTGATGTTTTGTAGAACATTGTGAAGCTGCATTTCTTGCATTTCACCGCAATTCGCATTGTTGTATTGTCCATGTGCAAAACCTCCCATTCTATCCCACACACAGCAGGTTTCGTTCCAGAAGGCCCAACTGCTCCATTCGATAGGAAAGGGTTGTTCTGGATACGCCAAGGAAATCTGCCATGAGGCAAAATGATTCATATTTGTTGGGTGAGTATTTTTTGCTCAGTACCGTCATGTGATCCCCCAGACCGAAGATGAACATTCCCTCCTGTACGGCATCTTCCGGTAGAAGGATTGCCGCACCCAGAGTATCCGCCTGCCATTCCGTCCAATCCGTGATCTGTTTGCGCGGCTTGCTGGAACGGCGATAATCGCACAGGGTTCTGCGCTGCATTCCGTAGGCGTCCGGGAACAGTCGGTAAAGAATCTGGTGGGCAATCTCGTGAGCTACGGTAAAATTCCTGCGTCCACGAAAACGGGGCAGATTATCCAGCCGCTGTTCAACCAGGACAGTCCGGCCATCCAGATGATACAGGAAGGGGTTGCTGTCCATGTCCAGAACCGGAATCAAGGCTTCCTGTGGGGTTGTCAGTCCCAGTATGCTTCCATCCTTGGTAAGATATTGAAAATCTACCTGAAGCCCCAGTACATCTGCAAGTTCTACTGGGTCAACCACATAGCACAGATGTTTCTGTGGCACTGCCACGGATTTGTATTGTTCACTGACACGCTTTGCAATTTGCTCAATGTCGTTTCTGGATAAGTACGCCCGGTTCATAACGGCACCTCACATTTGACGTGGCTCAATGATAGCATATCTGATACGGACTTGTCAATACATATTTTGTAGATTTATAGGGTAAATTGTCGTTGACAATCGTTTCTTGTCGGTTTATAATGGAGCCATAGGAAGGACGGTGCTTTTATGGCGAACACAACCGTATACCACCCCAAAAAACAAAATCACTATGATGCTGCTTCGGAAAAGAGCATGAATTATATCGGCAAGGTGCTTTCCAAAGCACGAAACAATAAAGGTCTGAGCCTTATGAAGTTCAGTGCGGTATTGAAGGACTATGGTGTATCTGCCACTGCATCCGCCATTCAGAAGTGGGAGAACGGCAGCAACACGCCCAATCCCTATCAGCTTGTCGCCATCGCCCAGGCGCTTGATATGGACTGCGACCTGTCTCTGTTTATGAGCACCAGCCCAGCGCCTGAGCTGAACGAAGAAGGAATCCGAAAAGTTGCGGACTATAAGGCTGATCTGATTGCATCCGGACGATACAAGCCAGAAAACAAAACAAGCCGAATTATTCAGTTCGTTGAAATGCCCGTGAGCAATCTGTCAGTTTCTGCCGGTACTGGCGCATTTCTGGATGAAGGCAGCTTTGAGATGGTAAGTTTCCCTGCGTCAACAGTTCCTGACGGTGCGGACTTCGGTGTACGGGTTTCCGGCGACAGCATGGAGCCAGTCTACCATGACGGGCAGATTGTTTGGGTGAAGCAATGTGACCGGGTAAGCATCGGTGAGGTAGGCATCTTCATTTACGATGGTGAAGGCTACATCAAGGTGTACGATGAGCAGGAGCCGGACGAAGATCAGCGGGAAGCATTTTCCGACAGCTATGGCCATGTGTATATGCAGCCCGTGATGATTTCCTATAATCAGAAATACGCGCCGAGGGTTATATCGGCGCAGGCAGGCTTCCAAGTAGTGGGGCGTGTCCTGAAATAATAAAACAACCCGTGATACAGTTCGCAGAACGCTGAACTGTATCACGGGTCTCTTTTTTACTGAAAAGCAGAATATTCCAAGGGCAAGGCCAAGCTATCCTCCCCCAGCGCAAAGTATATAGTACTGTTCCGAAAAAACAGGAAACAGTTATGTCATATTCTTTCGATTCTCATTGAACAAATCAATCAGGCTGATTAAGGAAAGCAACTCCTTTTCAGATAGTGAACGCATACCGGATAGGGCTTTTTGAATGAGAATCGGTTCCTGATTCTTTTCATCGAAGAAATCACCGGGAGTAGTTCCTAGGTAATCACAGATATACAGGAATTCCTCGATAGACGGTTTTGATCTACCGGATGAAATGTTCTGCATATAGCTTCTGCTGTGCCCCAGATCCAGACTCATTTGATACTCAGAGACCCCTTTGTCAATCCGCAAATCTGTTATTCGCTGTTTGATGTATGCGTAATCCATGGAAGGCACTCCTCACATTCAGTATACACATATTGTATACTTCCGAATGTGCGAAAATACACGCTAATAAAGTGATATTATGTTGATATAGCACACTATCAGTGGTATATTAGAATATAGCAAACGAATACTCAGCGAGTGCCTCTGGCCCGATAAATGAGGTGATCAATTATGTGCGCATGACAAGCAGGGCAACCAGGTTATTCTACCAATAGGAATTGTAAAAATGTATTCATGCTTTCTTCCATAATGGGTTTCTGAATTGGTTATAATAAGAGAAATACCGAATACGGAGGATAATACAATGGAAGAAAGAATCATAAATCAGAGACAAATTCAACAGTTTTCCCAGTACCTTGCGCAGGAGGAAAAAAGCGCAGCAACAGTGGAAAAGTACTTGCGGGATGTGCAGGCATTTCACAGGTTTGCTGATGGCCGTCCGGTGAACAAGGAATTGGTGATCGCCTATAAAAAGCAATGTATGGAACAAGGGTACGCCGTCCGGTCCATCAACTCCATGCTGGCTTCCATCAACAGCTTTTTGGGATTTCTGGGCTGGCTGGATTGCAAAGTGAAGAGCATCCGGCTTCAGCGGCAGGTGTACAGTAGCGAGGAGAAAGAACTGACGAAAGAGGAGTACCTGCGGCTCCTGCAAGCATCAAAGGGAAAAGAGCAGCTGAATCTGGTTCTTCAAACCATCTGCGGCACGGGAATCCGTGTTTCGGAATTGCGGTACTTCACGCTGGAAACGGTGAGAACTGGAACTGTAACCGTCAACTGCAAAAGCAAAACCCGGACCATTTTGGTTCCGGGTAAGTTGAGAAAGCTGCTTCTCGATTACGCAAAAAGAAACAGTATCTCCGGCGGCGTGATTTTCCGTGGAAAGAATGACCGGCCACTGGATCGAAGCAGCATCTGGCGGCAGATGAAGCAGCTTTGCAGACAGGCCGGCGTATCGGAGTCCAAAGTCTTTCCCCATAATCTGCGCAAGCTGTTTGCCAGGACATTCTACGGTATCGAAAAGGACATCGCCAAGCTGGCGGATATTCTGGGCCACAGCAGCATCAATACCACGAGAATCTATATCATGACCACCGGTGCGGAGCATCGTCTCAAAATCGAACGGTTGGGACTTGTGGTATAGAAAAAAGCCACATAATCCGCATTATGTGGCAGGCTATTAGTGAGAAAACAAGTAATGCACAATATTCTGTTGGATTTTGGGTATAGAAAATCACGCCCTTATTTTGCTTTGCAAAAAAGCGGAAATGAGGGCGTATTTGTGCTGCTCTTTTATTTTGCTTGAATATGCTATCTATCTATAAATAAGCATAATTTTCAGTTTACAAAAAATTTGGTACCATTTGTCCATATATAAAAGGCAAAAACTTCGCTTTGCTCCTTGAATTGAAAATAAGATTGTGCAGTATTACCAATTTGCTCATTTATACTATTTTGCAAGAATCGGAATTGTATAAAATGTAACTGCTTTTCTTCCGAACGTTGACAATAGGTGACTGAAGGTGTATTATAAATGTGGCTGTGTACAGCTTTTTTGACCGGATACCTATAGTTGCCACATAATGCGGATTATGTTTCTGGGCCTCATCAAATTCCGCTGCTGGCGGTTTTTTGATGGGGCTTTTCCTTTTTCTGGTAATTCCCACTCATCGTTCCATATGGTCGGAACAATCGACGTTCCATGCACGATACGCAAAACGGGAAATGTCGGACGAAACGATCATTTACATAGGAAGTTTCCGGGCGGCTGGACAGAGGTGTTTTCTGAAAGGAGGGACGGATCATGGCAGTACAACTGTTCGAACACAACCAAAGAGCCTACCGTGCGGTGGAGACCATGCTGTCACAGGTGGGCAAGGCCGCGGTGATCCACCCCACCGGCACGGGGAAGAGCTTCATTGCTTTCCGGCTCATTGAGAACCACCCCCAGGCCCGGTTTCTGTGGCTGTCACCCAGCGACTACATTTTCAAAACCCAGACCGAGTCCCTGCGCCGTTCTGACCCGGAGCTGTCTCTGGAAAATGTGACCTTCCTCACCTATGCCAAGCTGATGCTGCTGTCCCCCGCCCAGATTGGAGAACTCCAGGCGGAGTATATCATTCTGGACGAATTCCACCGCTGCGGCGCGGAACGCTGGGGAGAGGGCGTCCAGGCGCTGATCCAGTCCCACCCCGGCACGTATCTTCTGGGCCTGTCTGCCACCAATATCCGATACCTGGACAACCAGCGGGACATCGCCCAGGAGTTGTTCGACGGCAACGTGGCCAGTGAGATGACCTTGGGCGAGTGCATCGTCCGGGGGATCCTGCCGAAGCCTAAGTATGTGACCACGGTGTTTAAGTACCAGCAGGCGCTGGAAAAATACCAGACCAGAATCACCGATACCAGGTCCGACGCAATGCGGGCTATCCATCAGTCCTGCTACGATGCCCTACGACGAGCCTTGGAGCAGGCCGACGGGCTGGACGTGATCCTGAAAAAGCACATCACCAATCCCCAGGGGAAGTACCTGATCTTCTGCTCTGATTACGAACATCTGCGGGAAATGCGGAATATGACCGCAGACTGGTTTCAGGCAATCAATCCTGAGGTCCATACCTACACCGCCTATTCCAGCGACCCGGGGGCCAGCTCCGCCTTTCGGGACTTCAAGGCAGACGATTCCGAAGCCCTAAAGCTGCTGTTCTGCATTGACATGCTGAATGAGGGCGTCCATGTGAAGGGGATTTCTGGGGTCATCCTGTTCCGGCCCACCCTGTCGCCCATTGTGTACAAGCAGCAGATCGGCCGGGCCCTGACCTCCGGGGACAGCGCAACCCCTCTGATCCTGGATGTGGTAAACAACTTTGAGGGGCTGTACAGCATTTCCGCCATCCAGAAGGAGATGGACGCGGCGATCCTTCTCATGCGGGAAAACGGGGAAGGGAATCAGATCGTGGTGGACCGCTTCACAGTGGAAGAACAGGTGCACGACTGCGCAGAGCTGTTCCGGAAACTTCAGGACAGCCTTTCCGCCCCTTGGGACCACTACTTCCATGCGGCCCGGCAGTATTCCCTGACCAACGGCAACCTGGACGTTCCCAAAAATTACGACACCCCTGAGGGCCTGCACCTGGGACAATGGCTCTGCACCCAGCGGGCCTTGTACCGCAATGAACGCAGCCGCCTGACCCAGGAGCAGATCACCCGGCTGGAGAGCCTCGGCATGCAGTGGCAGCGTTGCGACGACCAGCGTTGGGACGTGAATTATCAGGCAGCCCTCCGGTTTTATGAAGCCCACGGACACCTGCGGGTGAACGCTCGGTATGTGACCCCGGAGGGCATTGGCCTGGGGCGGTGGATCGTCAATCTGCGGCAGAGATACCAGACTTCGGAGGCCGCTGGAGGCCTGACCGAATCCCAGATCCAGCAGATGGAGCAGATCGGTATGGTCTGGGACAATGCCCAGGCCCAATGGCAGCATCACTTTGGCTGTGCAGCGGCTTACTACGACGAACATGGAACTTTGGACGTGCCGGTCTCCTATGTGACAGCGGATGGCTTCTCTTTGGGCCGCTGGCTGACACAGATGCGCACAGCCAAGCGGGGCAGAAACAAGCGCCGTTTGACAGAAGACCAGATTGCCAAGTTGGATTCCATTGGAATGCAGTGGGAAAAGCGGGGTGATATCACCTGGATGGAAAGCTATGCCCAGGCCAGGGCTTATTATGATGCCCACGGAAACTTGGATGTCTCCAGCACCTATGTGACAGACGATGGCTTCCAGCTGGGGAAATGGCTGTGCAGGCAGCGCTATGCCTGTCAGAACCCGGAAAAGAGCAATACGGTTCTGACAGAGGAACGGGCGGCCATGCTGAGGGAGATCGGCCTGACTCTGGAAAAGCCGGATAGGCCGGAATCACCGCCGCCTTCTGAACAACGGGAGAAGCGGCAAGAATTGGGGATCGCGTGACAAAAAAGCTCGGCAGCATTGGTATGACCGGCTGTTTACTGGGAAGCTGTGCTGCACGGGCAGAAAGAAAGATGAAAGAGGAAAGAAGGAACTGCGATGCATATTAAAGGGAAATACAGCTGGTTGAAGCATCTGGATTTCATGGTGCTTGACATTCTTTCTCTGGTTGTGGCATTTGTGATGGCAATTGGAATCCGATTCGGAGATTTCAGCCGCGTGACAAGCCAGAGCTGGAAGACGCTGCTGCTCATTGCCTGCCTGATGGATCTGCTGGTAATCCTGTTTACGAATCCTTTCAGCGGAATCTTCCGCCGTTATGGCAGTGAGGAACTTTTGAAAGCAGCAACGATGACGGGCTGTAACAGTCTGCTGGTGTTTATCCTGCTGTATGTGCTGAAGCTGGGTACATACTACTCCCGGCTTACCGTCATTATCATGTATGCCCTGTATTTTTATCTGTCACTGATTACGCGCATGGTTTGGAAAGCGGTTCTCAAATCCGGCAAGGTTGGCATGATGGATAAAATGCGGAAAAGCATTTTTGTAGTCGGCACCAGAGAGAATATGGCAAGCCTTCTTCGCAGCATCAACTCCGGCTTTTTCATGGAGTATTCCGTGCAGGGAATCTGCATGGTAGACGGTGAGCTGGGAGAGAAAGTCACTGCCCGGATTGATGAGCTGGATGAACACGGCAAAGTCAAAGAGACTTTTTGGGAGTTCCAGAATGCCACGAAGCCCGATGGTATTGTAGAGTTCATTTTGAATCACAGAATCAGCGAAATCTATGTAGGAGTGAAGCCTTCAGTCCTTGATACGGAAGTCTATCAGACACTGTTGGAGAACGGAAAGGGCATTCATCTGGGAATCCGACCCATGATCGGCTTTGATGCAGAAGATCAGTTTATTACCACCGTTGGTACATACAAGGCGCTGGGTATCGGTATGCATTCCGTTACCGGCGAACAAATGGTGTATCAGGGGTTCAAACGATTGATGGACATTGTGTTCGGTCTTTTGGGTGCAATCTGTCTGCTGCCGCTGATACTGCTGGTGAAAGTATCTTACCTGTTGACAGGGGATACCAAATCCATTTTCTACACCCAGACCCGTATAGGTTTGAATGGTCAGCCCTTCCAAATGTATAAATTCCGTTCCATGGTATGGAATGCCGGTGAGATTCTTCAGGAGCTTCTGAAGGATCCGAAGTATGCCAAGGAGTGGGCAGAAAATCAGAAATTTGAGGATGATCCCCGGATTACTAAGATGGGGGCTTTTCTCCGGAAGACCTCTCTGGATGAGGTGCCACAGTTCCTGAATGTGCTGAAAGGCGATATGAGCGTCATCGGCCCCCGCCCCTTGGTTGTGGGGGAGCTGGAAGAGCACGGTGGATTGCAGCTTTACAACCATGTCAAACCCGGCATCACCGGCTGGTGGGGCTGCAACGGGCGCTCTAACACTACTTATGAGGAACGCCTGGAATTGGAATATTACTATGTAAAGAACTGCTCTCTGTATCTGGATGCACTGTGTGTGATTAAGACCATTGTGGTCATTCTGAAACGGGATGGGGCGAAGTAATATAACTATGCTGGTGAACAACGCCGTCGTGACGACACTGGCTTTTGCATGGAACGGTAAGGAAATAACGATTGATTGTCTGAGAAAATGAAAAGAACTACAATCCAGGCCGGACTAAAAGAGGAGAAAACATGATGAGGAATTACACGATTGCGGTTGCTGGAACTGGCTATGTTGGCCTTTCGATTGCAACGCTGTTGTCCCAGCACCATAAGGTTTATGCGGTGGACATCATCCCGGAAAAGGTGGAACTGATTAACAAAAAAAATCTCCGATTCAAGATGAATATATCGAGCAATATTGGGCTGAAAAGGATCTTGACTTGACTGCGACTTTGGATGCAAAACTCGCATACAGCAATGCGGACTTTGTGGTTATCGCCGCTCCGACCAATGTCTACCCTAAATTTTCAGTCGAGTTTTGATGGGTAAAACGGCGGTGTAGTTATCATCCATTTCATACCGTTTATTGTCCGATAAATCACCCTTTTACCCCCTCTAAAAACCTATATTTCTGCGAAAATTTTGGGTCGAAGTTAATAGGTGATGATAACCTCATTTTTCATGCAGTATATAGGATAACGGACGATAATGAGGAGAGTAGAAAAAAGTTATCTTTCCGGGATAGTTTGGGGTAGATGGTGAGGGAAGATGATAAGCTCATTTTTCTGGGGTGGCATAGGGTGGTAAAGATGAAAGATGTACAAGTTTTACAAATAAAAGAGGATAATTATTGAAGATGATTGGAATAA
>JAXEXE010000135.1:0-3736 GCA_034113565.1 Faecousia sp. | reverse complement strand
TCGGCGTAAAAATCAGACCGATCATCAGAATCGCCATGGGCACAATCAGAACGAGGATTTCCTTCGATTTGTTCCGCCACGCTCTTCCCGCGGAAAACAGCAGCATCCAGCTGTACGGTCCCGGGCCAATGAGACGGCTCAGGGAAGGTGAAAAACGCCAGAACGTCACATAATTTTTGATGTAGCGCACAGGGAAGACATACGCGATGTCTTTCCCCAGTTTGGTGAAATCATCGATTCCATACCAATATTCCGCAATTCCTGTGGAAAGAACATGGAAATACTTCCAGGAAGATGTAATAACGCTGTATACAAATTCCCTCGGGAACCGTATTACCAGCGCAAACCACACAGAAAGGATTTCCTTCACATCACCATTAAAGCACGTCTTCATATAATCCGCGTAGTTGGGGTTATAAACCTGAAAAATATTGTCGACTCCGAGAAGCGCATCGATCCGCTGCAGCAACGCCTCCGGGATATAGTCAATCTGCCTCTTGGTGATATAGCTGACACTCTGGATCTGGAGTGCCACCAATTCACTGCTGGGTGCCTCCGTAACGCCAAACAGCGGGTAAGCAACATTTTCAATGCCCAGAATAAGAAGAACACTGAATGCCGTACACAATAACAGTTCCCGCTTTTCCGGCTTTTTCACCAGAAGGCAGAGTACCAACGCTCCCGCGAGGACATATGAAAGTGCTGCCTTCCGTGTCAGCGCCGCGAGAACAAATGTCAGACAGAATGCCACCCGTGTTTTCTTTGTGACCGGCAGATACAAAATTCGCACCAGAACCGTACAGTAGAGCATGACAAAGGGCAAATGCAGACTGTCTTTCAGAACAACGCGCACCGCGCCGCCAAAAATCGGAACAAAACCATACAGTGCAACCAGCAGCCACCTGGGTGCCCGGGAATTGGTCACATAGCAAATGGTCTCAATGGCGAAGGAGAAGGAAGCGGCGTAGAGAAAGAGCTGGCAGATAACGATAAATCCAATGCCGGAATTATCCGATCCTCCCAAGAATGATCCGATTCCATACAGAACGCCATAAACCACCGTATCAAAAAACGGATTGTTGTTGCTGCGTGGAATCATCCCCCAGAATTGCCCAAACTGCTGCACCGTGTCGAAGCAGACAGATCCCGGGTAGTCCAGTACAACAAAGGGCAGCCACAGAAGCAGCAATGCCGCCGCGGTGATCAAAAAGGACCGCCGGGACAGTACCCGCTTCTGACCGGGATGCTCCAAACCGTCCAGCTTTTCATTGAGCACTTCCAAACCGCAGGCAAAAAGCAATGTCCACGCAACCAGCTGGCCAAGCCGGAAAACCGAACCCGTGCCCGGAATGAAAAAGTCCTCATTTTCGCTGCACTGCTGGCAGATGCCAATTGTAAACAGCACCGCATAGACAAGCCCCAGCAGAACACTTGACCGGCGAACCCTCTTTTCACCGGTAGCAAAGGGGTAAAACAGGATCGTCAGCAGGCAAAACATCAGGCTGAATAGAAGCCACATTCCTGCCGAGTGCTCCAGCTGATCCTGAAACATGACCACCGAGGTCAGGTTTTCCTGCGCATACAGAAACGTACAGCAGAAAAACCATGCCGTAAAATACGCTGCCGCCGCAGTTATGAGAATTGGAATTCTTTTCTTCTGTCCGCAAACCATTCAATCACCTTCAAGCCGTTCTTTTCCCGGTCGTTAACTCTGGACGGTTTTCACAAATGCCGCCCGATCCGCTGCCTTGAAGTAGGCGGAGCCGGTAACCAGAACGTCGGCACCATTCTGCTTGCACACCGCCTGCGTCACCGCATCCACGCCGCCGTCCACCTCGATGCGACATTCCGGGTTCACCCTGTCCAGCGTGGTTCGCAGAAAACGAACCTTTTCCATCATGTCCGCCATGAAGGACTGCCCGCCGAAGCCCGGCTCCACCGTCATCACCAGCACCATGTCACATTTTGTCAGGTACGGCAGAGCGGCCTCCGCCGGTGTCCGGGGTTTCAGGGAAACGGCTGCCTTACAGCCCAAAGCGCGGATTTTATCCAGAGCCTCCAGCGTATTCTGGGGCTGATCCGCCTCGATGTGGATGGTCAGCCAGTCCGCCCCCGCCCTGACAAACTGCTCCACATACCGGATAGGCCGCTCGATCATCAGATGCACGTCCAGCGGCAGATCCGTCACCCGGCGCAGAGCCTGCACCACGGGAATCCCGATGGAAATATTCGGCACAAACAGGCCGTCCATCACGTCCACATGGACCCAGTCCGCGCCATTTTCTTCAATGTTGTGAATATCCCGCTCCAGATTGACAAAATCCGCGGACAGGATTGAGGGAGCAATTTTCGCCATAAACGGTTCTCCTTTTCACTGAAGTTGACAGCTAATTCCAATTGTCGGTTATAAAAGTATCACACTATTTCAAAAAAAGCAAGCTTGGGAAGCTTTTCCTGTATACCTTTCCTCTGTTCAGCCATACTAAGTCCGAATCTAAGACAAAAGGAGGAAGAAGCTATGGATTGTCATGCCAATAAGTGCATCGAATGCACCGTGCACCAGTGCGCGCATCACTGCGAAAACGAGAACTACTGCTCTCTGGACCGGATTCTGGTGGGTACCCACGAAACCAATCCCACTGTGGATCAGTGCACCGACTGCAAGTCCTTCCGTAAGCGCTGAACGCCTTTATAAGGCTCCCGGAACGGCGGGAGCCTTCTTTTCTGTCCCCACTTGACACGAAGGGAAAAAGCCGATATGATGAATCTGGAAATTTATAGTTTATTCCTTTTGAATACACAAATTCTTCACAAGTTGGCAGTATGCTTTGTGTCAAGAAAACAGATGAGGAGGCATCCAGTATGGAATCCTTTGAAAACAACGAATTTGAACACGAACCGGAGGTCACTCCGGAAGAACCTGTCGAGCCGGCCCTGAATCCTGTCGATGACGGCGTGTATCACACCGCGGGTACCGGGCGGAAGGAATCCCCCTACGCCAACTCCCCTTACGAAATGAACCATCAGGCCCAGGAAAGCTTCCATTCCGCGCAGACACCCCCCGCGCACCATCCGCATAAGGCGAAGAAGCCCCGCAAACCCATCTGGCGGGGCGTGCTTGCCGCCGTGCTGGCGGTGGCACTGGTTGCCGGCGGCTGTTCGATTACCGCCGCTCTGGTAAACCGCCGCTGGGAAACCCGGGAGGAAGCCTTGACGGAAAAGCTCAACGTGCTGCAGAAGCAAATTGAGAGTTCTTCCGGTTCCGGTAAGGGCACGCTGGTGCCCACCGACGGCAGCGCCATGACGCCCAGCCAGCTCTACGCTTCCTGCGTGGACAGCGTGGTCGCCATTTCCTCTACGGTGACCGCCACTGGCATTTACGGCAATACCTCCACCGGCACTTCCTCCGGCTCCGGCTTTATTCTGACCGATGACGGCTACATTGTTACCAACTATCACGTTGTGGAAAACTCCACCGCCCTGACGGTAACGACCCACGACGGAACGGAGTATGAAGCAAAGCTGGTGGGCAAGGACGCCACCAATGACGTTGCCGTTCTGAAGGTCGAAGGCGAGAATATGCCCGCCGTCACTCTGGGCAGCAGCCACGATCTGGTGATCGGCGATATGGTCGCCGCCATCGGCAATCCTCTGGGCAAGCTGTCCGCCACCCAGACCATCGGATACGTCAGCGGTATCAACCGTGAGGTCTCCACCGGCGGCGTCACCACCATCA
>JAXEXE010000134.1:0-6233 GCA_034113565.1 Faecousia sp. | reverse complement strand
AATCCCGCACAGATTGGAGGAATCCTCGATGCAATACGAACCACATGAGTATCAGAAATACGCCATTGACTACATCGAAACCCATCCGCTCGCAGCAGTCCTGCTGGATATGGGCCTTGGCAAGACCAGCATCACCCTGACTGCTATTGCGGATCTGCTATTTGACAGCTTCGAGGTTCACAAGGTGCTGGTTATTGCCCCCCTGCGCGTAGCCCGGGATACCTGGAGTGCCGAAATCCAAAAATGGGACCACCTGCAGCATCTGCTGTATTCCGTAGCCGTCGGTACCGAGGCAGAGCGCAAAGCTGCTCTCCAGCAGCAGGCTGATATCTACATCATCAACCGGGAGAATGTCCAGTGGCTGGTGAACGAAAGCGGCCTGCCCTTCGACTTCGATATGGTCGTTGTGGACGAGTTATCCTCCTTCAAAAATCACCAGTCCAAGCGGTTCAAGGCGCTGATGCAGGTGCGGCCCCGGGTCAAACGGATGGTAGGTCTGACTGGCACCCCTGCCAGCAACGGCCTGATGGACCTGTGGGCGGAATTCAAACTCATCGACATGGGCTGCCGCCTCGGACGTTTCATTACCCACTACCGGCAGAACTATTTCATGCCGGGGCGCACCAACGGACAAGTCGTATACAATTATCTTCCGCTGCCCGGCGCAGAGCAGGCCATCTACCAACAGATTTCCGACATCACCATTTCCATGAAATCTACCGACCACCTGACGATGCCAAAACTTATAAACAGCACCTGCGATGTCTATCTGGATTCCTGCGAACAAGAGGACTACGACAGCATGAAAAAGAAATTTGTGCTGGACCTGCCGGAGGGCGAAATCACCGCCTCGAATGCCGGTGTCCTGTCCGGGAAGCTCTGCCAGATGGCCAACGGCGCCATCTATGACGATACCGGGGAGATGCATATTCTTCACAATCGCAAGCTGGACGCGCTGGAGGACATCATTGAGGCTTCAAACGGAAAGCCCCTCCTGGTCGCGTATTGGTACCAGCACGATTTGAAGAGAATTTCAGAGCGCCTGCATCTGCGCCATATCCCGTTTTCCCGGCTGGATTCTTCCGACAGTATCCGCAGATGGAATCGTGGAGAGCTGCCTGTGGCCCTGATTCATCCCGCCTCTGCCGGGCATGGTCTGAACCTGCAATCCGGCGGCAATACCCTTGTGTGGTTCGGACTCACCTGGAGCTTAGAGCTCTACCAGCAGACCATTGCCCGATTGTGGCGGCAGGGCCAAAAATCCGAAACCGTGGTGGTGCAGCATATCATTGCCCACGATACCATTGATATGCAGATTCTCCGTGCCCTGCAGGCCAAGGATAAAACGCAGACCGCCCTGATAGAGGCAGTCAAAGCGGACGTGAAAACCTGAGAAAACAAATGACAATCCGTGCCAATCCGAGAGATCACTTGATCGGAGGTATGGAATATGAACCCTTATGAGAATCTTGCCAATGCCATTGTGTTGTCAGCCGCAAATGACTATCGCGATGCTTTGAAGAAGCTGGCGCGTGGTCGGAGGAATTCAGACGCAGAGCGTACCAAGGCAGAATGTCTATGCTTCTTCCGGTCCGGGTGGTTTGGAATTTTGACCAACCTGGACCCGGAGGTGCTGATTGATAAGTTGGATACGGAGGTGGGAGAATGACGGCAAAGGAATATCTGAATCAGGCTTACCGGCTGGAGCAGCGGATTCGACTGCTCAAGGACAACATAGAAGAAACTAGAGCCCTGTCCGGCAGCATTTCCAGCCCTGGTTTCGAGCAGCACTACAATCCGAATCGTCCAACGGAAGCTCCTTATGTCAAAACACTGGAGCGGCTCATGGAAATGCAGGAGGAACTGGATGAAAAACTATCCCTGCTGCTGGCACTGAAGGCGGAACTTACCGAAGTAATTGATGGGGTTGAAAATATGGACGAACGGCTGGTCTTGACATATCGCTACCTGAAAAATTACACATGGTCCCACATCGGAGATATCCTATGTGCCGATGAACGCACAGTCCGCCGCTGGCACAGTTTAGCCCTGGCGCATGTGATCGTTCCGGAGAATCCAACAGTCATTCCCTAATGCGCCGAAAATGTCCGCAAATGCCCGGGCGCTTATATTGTAAGATTATAATATCGAAAAGCGAAAATGCAGAGATCCTCATGGGAGCAATCCCGTGGGGCTTTTCTCATGCCCGGATGGAGGTGAACAGATGCCAAGAAAACCAAAGCGCCCCTGCTCCTACCCAGGCTGCCCCAAGTTGACAGACGGCAGATTTTGTGAGGAACACGCCAAGCTGGAGGCCCAGCGGTATGAAAAATATGACCGTGCCCCGGAAACCAAGCGCCGGTACGGTCGAGATTGGAAACGCATCCGCGACAGCTATGCCGCCGCCCATCCGCTGTGCGAACTGTGTCTGAAGGAAGGCCGCTATGTCAAGACGGAGGAGATTCACCACATCAAACCGCTGTCCGAAGGCGGTACACACGCACGGGAGAATCTGATTGCCCTCTGCAAGCCGTGCCATGCCAGAATCCATGCGGAGCGCGGCGACAGATGGCACAATCACTGACCCCAGGGGCGGGTCAAATCTCTACGGCCTTCCTCCTGGGGAACGGGCGTGGGGTCGCGTGCGCGAAATCGCATAAGTTTTCGGGGGAATAGCCCCCGGCAGGAAGGCAGGTGAAGGAAATGGGCCAGCGAGGACCCAAACCAGGCACCGGAGGCAGGCCGAAAAAGGCCATCGCGGACAAGATTGCGGACGGCAATCCAGGCAGACGACCGCTGACTGTTATCGACTTTGGTGACAGCGCGGCTGACCTTGAGGGTCAGGAGATGCCGAAACCGTCCGAGTTTCTGTCTGCCAAGCAGAAAGACGGTTCGACCCTCTGTGCCGCAGAAATCTATGAGAATGTGTGGAAGTGGCTGGCGGAGCGCGGCTGTGCGGCGCTTGTTTCACCACAGCTCATTGAACGCTATGCCATGGCAAGCGCCCGGTGGATTCAGTGCGAGTCCATCACCAGCGAACTGGGCTTTCTGGCAAAGCACCCTACCACTGGGGCGGCGATCCAGTCTCCCTATGTGGCGATTGCGGACAAGTACATGACCCAGGCAAACCGCCTGTGGTCGGAAATTTATCAGATCGTTCGGGAGAACTGTACCGGAGAATACGGCGGTGCCAATCCCCAGGACGATGTCATGGAACGATTGCTTCGCGCAAGGAAAGGAACGATGTGAATGTTTGAGAAAGTGAACCCTTCCCACCCGGACAAGCTGGCCGACCGCATTGCCGGTGCCCTGGTGGATTACGCATATACCAAAGAGCATGACCCCAGAATCGCCGTGGAAGTTCTGCTCGGCCATGGCAAATGCCATATTATTGCGGAAACCTCGGTGCATATCCCCACGGATGTTGTGGTGGCTGCGGTCTGCCGCATTGCCGGATGGCATGAGGTGGATTATGTAGAAGTGCCGCAGGACGCCCATCTCTCTGAGAACCAGGCAGACGGCATCCGGTGCGGCGATAACGGCATCTTCAAAGGAATGCCTGTGACGGAGGAGCAGAAAACTCTCTCCCGCATAGCCCATATTATCTACGATGAATATGAGTCCGACGGCAAGTACATTCTGGACGGCATACGCCTGATTGTCTGTCAGAGCAACGCGGACGCAGACGAACTAGAATGCTGGTATCCCGGCGCTGAGATCAACCCTCTCGGCGACTGGACTGGCGGCACCAATGTGGACACCGGAGCCACAAACCGCAAGCTGGGCAGCGACATGGCTGACAGTGTGACTGGCGGCGGCCTGCACGGCAAGGATCTGTCCAAAGCGGATGTGTCCGTCAACATCTATGCCTGGCTCGAAGCCCAGCGTACTAGTGAGCCGGTGGAACTGTGCTGTGCCATCGGTGATGAGACGGTCGGTGGGATTCCGTATTCTGAAATTGTGGAAACAGCAAGAGAATACATCCGCTCTGTGGGTGGCTTTGAGGCTTTTGCTGAGTGGGGTCTGGTATGAACATTGAGAAGAAAAATGTGAAAGACCTGCTCCCGGCTGACTACAACCCCCGCAAAGACCTGAAGCCCGGTGATCCGGAATATGAAAAGCTGAAACGCTCCATTGAACAGTTCGGCTATGTGGAGCCGGTCATCTGGAATAAGGCCACCGGGCGCGTGGTCGGCGGTCACCAGCGGCTAAAAGTCCTGATCGACATGGGCATCTCCGAGGTGGAGTGCGTGGTGGTGGAACTGGATGAGGAAAAAGAAAAGGCCCTCAACATCGCCCTCAACAAAATCTCCGGCGACTGGGATAAGGACAAGCTGGCTCTGCTGATTGCTGATCTGCAGGGCGCAGATTTTGATGTATCCCTTACCGGTTTTGAGCCTGCTGAGATCGATGCGCTTTTCAAGGACACCCTTAAGGACGGTGTCAAAGAGGATGATTTCGATGTTGATTCGGAACTTCAGAAACCCATCATCACCAAACCGGGGGATGTGTGGATGCTGGGCCGCCACCGCCTGGTTTGCGGGGACGCTACCAGCGCAGAAACCTATGAAACCCTGATGGGCAATACCAAAGCGAACCTCATCGTCACCGACCCTCCGTACAATGTGAACTATGAGGGCTCCGCTGGGAAAATCATAAATGACAACATGGCATCCGAAAAGTTCTATCAGTTCCTTCTGGATGCGTTCACCTGCATGGAGCAGGCACTGGCGGAGGATGGTAGCATCTATGTGTTCCACGCGGACACCGAGGGTCTGAATTTCCGCAGGGCGTTTGCCAATGCGGGTTTTTATTTGTCCGGCTGCTGTATCTGGAAAAAGCAGTCCCTGGTACTGGGCCGCTCTCCTTACCAGTGGCAGCACGAACCGGTGTTATACGGCTGGAAGAAAAAAGGCAAGCATCAGTGGTACACCGGACGCAAAGAGTCCACCATCTGGGAATTCGATAAGCCCAAGAAAAACGGCGACCATCCGACCATGAAGCCTATTCCGCTCCTTGCCTATCCCATCATGAACTCTTCCATGAGCAACGCCATCGTGCTGGACCCCTTCGGCGGTTCCGGCAGTACGCTAATCGCCTGTGAACAGACTGACCGCATCTGCCGCACCATCGAACTGGACGAGAAGTTCTGCGATGTTATCGTCAAACGGTACATTGAGCAGGTCGGCAGCGCTGATGGTGTCTCTGTGCAGCGGGATGGCCTGACTTATCGATATGATGAAGTCGCTTTGGAATCCTCCCAGGCATAATTGGTAATTTACACTGCTCTAAGGGCCTATCTTTGTCAGATTTATGCCTCCAAAATAACTTGATAATCTGTGCTTTCAGAGCGAATATGTGACTACCAAAAACAAAGAAGGATTCCCATATGGAACTAAAATTCAACGTTACCGGAACCCAGCGGAAAGAGATGGTCAGCATCATTTCCGACACGGTCCACATGAAGGCAGTTTACAAATTCATGCCCACCTGCGCATACGTCATTGATAACATGACGGTCAGCAAGGAAGGTGCCCTACTCTGGGATGAACGCACATCGCAGGAAACCATTGGTGCGGTTCTGGCCGCCCTGACCGCCGCAGGCTTTTCCTATGAAGGCGAGAAACAGGAGCCAGAACAGCCTGCTGCCGATGAGTCAGGCCTGACAGTCTCCCTGCCCAGGGACGGCTTCTCCGATATGGCGCTGGAAAACCTGAATCATCTGCTGGATGCAAAGGGAACGCTCATCAAGAAAGCATTGGGCATTGGAGCTCTGCCGCTGGAGATTACCGACGAGCGGGTTTCCTTCCCCTGGTTTCACCGGGACCTCACCCCTGATGAGGTGCAGACCTACATGAGTTTCATTGCCAACCTCTGCGCAATGGCTAAGAACGCTAAGCGAATCACAGCTACGGAAAAGCCGGTGGACAACGAGAAGTACGCTTTCCGCTGCTTCCTCCTCCGCCTGGGCTTCATCGGAAGCGAATACAAAACCCAGCGGAAGATCCTGCTCCGAAACCTGACCGGCTCGAGCGCCTTCAGGTCCGGCACTAAGAAGGAGGTGGCGGATGATGCGGTTTCCGAGTAAGGATGTTGTCGAAGTGCTTCGACGCCAGTATCCGGTTGGCACCCGGGTGGAACTGGTGCGGATGGACGATCCGCAAGCCCCACCCATCGGCACAAAGGGCACCGTCAAAGGTGTCGATGACATAGGCAGCATCATGGTTGCCTGG
>JAXEXE010000133.1:0-4097 GCA_034113565.1 Faecousia sp. | reverse complement strand
GATTATATCACACTCAAATCCGTTTGTCAAGAACATTATTTAAGTTTTATCGAACTTTTTCGAGCGGATTTTTCCATTGCTGCTTTCGCAGGCAACTGCGCTATTTTAGCACTGATGTTTCCATTTGTCAAGAACTTTTTTCTCACAAATCTCTTCATCTTTTGCTTGACGCCATCCGTTCTCACGAACAGCTTCCGTATCTTACCACACCATTTTCCATTTGTCAAGAGAAAAATGCGGATTTTTATCCCTGATTTTTCCAATCCTTCGGGTGAAGGTTTTCATCTCTGTACTTCTGGTTCTTTAACCGGTGCCTGAGCAATCCCCTGCCTGCCGGAAACAGTGTCAGATAAGGCATTCCTAGGCATTTAAGCGTTGCCAGGTGCCATATCAGCAGCGCCACTCCTGCCAAAATTCCCCAAATTCCTCCAAATGTTGCCAGTACCCCCAATCCAAACCGCCATACCCGAATTGCTTCCGCCAGGTCCCGGTTGGGCAAAATAAAACCGCATACGCCCGCAATACTTACCACGATCAGAACCACCGGTGAGATCAGTCCCGCGTCCACGGCAGCTGTGCCAACAACGATACCGCCTATGGTTGAGACCGATTGCCCGATGGCCTGGGGCAGATGAATGCCGGACTCCTGAAGCAGTTCAAAAGCGATGAGCAGCCCCAGCGCTTCCGCTGCTGTGGAGAAGGGCACATCCTGCTTGCTGGACAAAATGATATTCAGCAGCTGTTTGGGAACCCATTGGGGATGAAACTCAATCAGAGCAATATACAGTGCCGGAAGGAGAAGATTCATCAGCAGCGCGGCATAGCGCAGCACCCGGATACAGGAGGCGGAGATATAGTCTCGGCTCCGGTCTTCCATGCTTTCCATCAGGTAGCCCAGATTTGTTGGAGCAAGATATGCCAGCGGCAGGCCGTCCACCATCAGCCCCACCCGTCCGTCCAGCAGGCCCTGACAGAACCTATCCGGCCGTTCTGTATATTGTATGAGCGGAAACGCCGTTTTCCTGGAGCCGGTAACATATTCCTCCACCGCCGCCGGGGATATAAGGCCATCTATGTGGATGCTGCCCAGCCTATCCTGCATTCTGCGCACCAATTCCGGGTTTGTCAGCCCATCAATCCAGACCACTGCCACATTGGTCAGGCTTCTCTCGCCCACCGTCGTTCCATAGATTTTCAAATCCGGTGTCCGAAGATGGCGGCGCAGCAGGCTGGTATTGACGCGAATGGTCTCCACGAAGGCATCCTTCGGGCCTTTGACGGTATTCTCCACCTCAGGTGCGTCCGGGCCACGCTTGACGCCTGTTTTGATTTCAAAAGCAATGGCTCCCACGTTCGGAAACAGCATCACGCAGAAGCCATTCACCAGCTTCTTAAAAACTGTCTGTAAATCCTCGCAGGGCTCCGCCACACTGTTGTATACCGCGCCGTGGAGTGCCGCATCATATAGCTGTGCCATGCTTCCGCCCCGGAGGTTCTCGGAAATGGGTTTCAAAATGTATTCCGACATATCCCCGCCGGACACCAGCCCGTCAATGGCATAGGCATATAAGGTATATCCCCCACAGTGCAGCACCCTCGGGATAAAGTCGTCTGCTTCCGTAAATTGCTGCCGAATCTCTGCATCCGTCACCGCGTTCACCTCACTTAAGACAGTCTGCCCGGATATTGCTTTTTTTACTCAAAAATGGTATAGTGTTTTGTACTATCGGTTTTTGTCAGCAAAGCGGCAAACTGTAACTGGAGTTGAAAATTGAAAGTTGACAGTTGAAAGTTGTGGTATCCCTTCGGGATGATTTAAAATATCCCGACAAATCTTGACCATCACACATTTACAAGAGAATGTCCGGTTTTTGAAACATAATGATTCAATCGTCCCGTAGGGACTCCTTAATTTTCAACTTTCAACTTTCCACTTTCAACTGTCAACTCTGACAGTTACACATGATCTGTCTGCTGAGTAAAGACGATAAGCACATAGTGTTTTATTATTGTGATGGGAGGTATCCTCCATGAGTAACATTCAAAACATTCAGCAGAAAACCCACAACCGGTTTCTGAACTATTATGAATTGGAAGCCGTCCACCGGGACGGGAGCATTTCCCCCTATTATATGACCTCCCGGGCGAAGGACGCCAGCCAGTTAAAGGCCGTGACCCATCAGAACCGGCCGGACGGCGTAATTCTCTACGGTGTGTACGGTGAAGAGCAGGATCGGGTGGTGCTCATCCGGCAGTACCGGTATCCGCTGGGGGATTATGTCTATGAATTTCCCGCGGGACTGGTGGAGGAAGGCGAGGAAATGGGCGCCGCCGGCGTCCGGGAAATGTACGAGGAAACCGGCCTCACCTTCACGCCTGTGGACGCGGGCTGCTATTCCCGCCCCTTCTTTACCACCGTGGGCATGACCGATGAAAGCTGCGGCATGGTCTTCGGCTATTGCAGCGGAACACCTACCAGCATTCACGAGGAGGCTTCTGAGGAAATTCAGGTCATTCTCGCCGACCGGGGGGAAGCGAAGCGGATTTTGCGGGAGGAAAACGTGGCCATCATGTGCGCCTATATGCTGATGCACTTCATTGCCAGTGAGGGAGACCCTCTGGCATTTATTAAGGAGTAATTTTTATGTCTCACACCATTGCCGCCGTGTCCACCGGCAGTCAGGTCAGCGCCATCGGTATTATCCGCCTGTCCGGTGAAAGCTGCGTTGCCGTCGCGGACAAGGTGTTTACCTTGAACAGCCAAAAATCCCTGTTGGATGCGTCCGACCGCCGACTTTATCTGGGCACCCTCCATGACAAGCAGGGGCGGGTCATCGACCAGTGCATGGCGGTGGTCTCCCGGGGGCCACACAGCTATACCGGGGAGGACACGGTGGAGTTCCATTGCCATGGCTCCCCCGCCGTGCTGGCGGCAGGCTTGGAAGCGCTGTACCTCGCCGGGGCAAAGCCAGCCAAACGGGGCGAATTCACCAAGCGGGCATTCTTAAACGGCAAGCTGGACTTAACTCAGGCGGAGGCCGTCATTGACCTGATTGAAGCCGACACCGCCGACGCCGCCGCCAACGCCGCCGGACAGGTGGGGGGCGTGCTGCAAAAGAAGCTGGCCCCCATCTATGACGATCTGGTGAACCTGTGCAGCCACTTCCACGCGGTGCTGGACTATCCCGACGAGGACATCGAGGATTTCGGCCTGCAAAATTACAGCGGATTGCTCAAAAGCAATGCCCGCCAGCTGTACAATCTGCTGCAAACCTACTCTCAGGGCCGCATCTTAAAGCAGGGCGTGTCCGCTGCCATCGTAGGCAAACCTAACGTGGGCAAATCCAGCCTGCTCAACGCTCTGGCGGGCTACGACCGCTGTATCGTCACGGATATTCCCGGCACCACCCGGGATACCGTGGAGGAAACGGTGATGCTGGGCTCCACCCGGCTGCGCCTTCTGGACACCGCTGGCATCCGGGAGACCGCCGACACCGTGGAATCCATAGGCGTGGAGCGCTCCCGGCAGGCAATCGACCAGGCCGACCTTGTGCTGTTCGTCTGTGACGGCTCCAAACCCCTGACACAGGAGGACTGGGACATCATCGAGCTGTGCGAGGAAAAGGAAAACGCCATTGCCCTCATCAACAAGGCCGATCTGGGCTGTGAAGTTGCCCCCGGCGATTTGCCCTTTATGATGGTGGTTCCCATCTGCGCCAAAACCGGCGACGGTCTTGACCAACTGGCGGACGCGGTGGACGCTCTGTTTGAAAACGGCACACCCTGCGACGGCTCCATCCTGACCAACGCCCGGCAGTACGATGCCTGCCGCCGGGCCTATGAAGCCATGCTGAACGCTCTGCATAGCTTAAAGCTGGGCCTGACCCCCGACGCGGTGCTGACGGATGTGGAGGAAGCCATGGAAGCCATGGGCGAGGTCACGGGTGCCACCGTCCGGGAGGACATTACCGCAAGAATCTTTGAACGGTTCTGTGTAGGGAAATAAGAATATAGTGAATTAGCATGTCATTGCGAGGAGGGCGAAGCCCGACGTGGCAATCCGTTCCCCCTTCTCACGTTCCGAATACATACCTGCT
>JAXEXE010000132.1:0-11112 GCA_034113565.1 Faecousia sp. | reverse complement strand
CGGCTGCTGCGGCCTGCCGATTTT
The DNA here is from genome assembly GCA_034113565.1 of Faecousia sp. Lineage (GTDB taxonomy): Bacteria > Bacillota > Clostridia > Oscillospirales > Oscillospiraceae > Faecousia. The sequence goes on along the minus strand of JAXEXE010000132.1, from coordinate 11,088 downwards.
CTCCACCATGTGCGGCGGCGTGGAGGACTACGTCACCGAGGATATCGGACGGATTTACCCCATTATGGACTGCGAGGGCTTTGCCGCAGGGCTGAAAGATTTCCTGGAAGGGAAGATCCAGTTCGACAACCGGCATATCCGGGAGACGGTAGTGGGAAGATTCGGAAAACGTGCCTTTGTGGAGAACTTTACCCGGGTGCTTCAGGATGTAATAGAAACGAGAGGGGGTCGCCGATAGATCGACAAAAAATCCTTCAGCGTAAGCGATCCTTAAGAGAAACGATAGGGGAGTTCAGCAAATGGAACAATATGACAAAATAATTATAGGAGCGGGGCTTTATGGCCTGTACTCGGCGCTCTTTTGCTGCGAAAGAGGGCAGCGCATTATTGTTCTGGAGTGCGACGCGACGCCCTTCAGGAGAGCGACCTATATCAACCAGGCGCGCGTACATCAGGGGTATCACTATCCCAGGTCAATTTCCACAGCTGTGAAATCCGCGGGCTATTTTGAACGGTTCAATCGCGACTACAATTTTTGCGTTAATAAGGAGTTTGATCAGATTTACGCAACCTCCAGCCGCTATTCCTGGACAGACGGGAAGCAATTCAAAGATTTCTGCAAAGCGGCTGGGATTCCCTGTGAGGAGCTTCACCCGGGGAATTACTTCAAAAATGGTATGTGTGACGGCGTATTCAGAACCAGAGAATACACCTATGACGCGGCAATCCTGAAAGACTACCTGCTGACGAAGCTGGAAGCGTATCAGGGCAAGATCACATTGCTCTATGGCGTGCACATTTCACAGATTGAGCGATTAACGGACGCTTATGTGATTCATACAGAGAACGGCGCGGCTTACCGTTCCGGGTTTGTTCTGAACGCGACCTATGCTGGAACGAATCAGATTTTGGAAATGGCGGGATTTGAGAAATTCGGCATTAAATACGAGCTGTGCGAAATTATTCTGTGTGATGTGAACGATAAACTCAAAAATATTGGATTTACTGTGATGGATGGTCCGTTCTTCTCCATTATGCCATTCGGAAAGACGGGACTGCACTCGCTGACATCGGTTACCTTTACGCCCCACACGACCAGCTATGAGGGGGTTCCGACCTTCGCGTGTCAGGCGCAAAGCGGCGGCTTCTGTTCCACTTTCCGCCTTGGAAACTGCAACGACTGCCCGGCCAAGCCCGATACAGCATTCCCATATATGGCAAGCCTTGCGCGGAAGTATATGCTGGATGACTACGGCTTTACCTACAATCGATCGCTGTTTTCCATGAAGCCGATTTTGATGAGTTCGGAGATTGATGACTCCCGGCCTACAGTGATCAGAAAGTATTCTGAAAATCCCACATTTGTGGGGGTTCTTTCCGGAAAGATAAATACGGTCTATGACCTGGATGAGGTGCTGAAAGATGGAGAATAAAGAGAAGAATTTTGCTTCCGCGGTCATTTATGTTCATAATTCCGAGGACAGGATCGAAGCGTTTCTGCGTACGATTATCGAGGTAATGGAGGATCATTTTGAGCATTCGGAGATCGTCTGTGTGAATGATGCTTCCGATGACCGCAGCCTGGAAATGATCAAGTCCACCAGCGTCTTGGCCCATAGAACCAGTGTATCCGTCATTAACATGAGTTATTTCCATGGAATTGAATTGGCGATGACCGCCGGTGTGGACCTGGCGATTGGCGATTTTGTATTTGAATTTGACCGTACTATTCTCGACTTTGAGCCGGAACTGATTATGAATGTATACCGGCGTTCTCTCGAGGGCTTTGACATCGTCAGTGCCGCGCCGGAAAGAATGGAACGGGTTTCATCAAAGCTCTTTTATGGGGTATTCCGTCATTTTGCGGAGATTTCCGGAGAACTATCGACGGAGAGCTTCCGGGTGCTTAGCCGCAGAGTGATTAACCGTATCAGTTCCATGAATAAGGCGGTGCCCTACAGGAAAGCGGTGTACGCCAATTGCGGACTGAAAACTGACAAGATTCGATACCTTTCAACCCAGAGACATGCTGTCGGCAGCGACAGAAAAGAGGAACGTTATCGTACAGACCTCGCAATCGATTCCTTGATTCTTTTTACAAATCTGGGCTACGAGTTCTCTGTGCGAATGACCGTTCTGATGATGGCGATTTCTCTGTTTATGGTTCTGTATTCCATTGTTGTGTATGCGACCGGAAACCCGGTGGAGGGGTGGACGACCACAATCCTGTTCCTGTCAGTAGCGTTCCTTGGATTGTTTGGAATTCTGACAATTATCGTGAAATACTTGCAGCTTCTGGTGGAGATGGTATTTAAGCGGAAACATTACAGTTTTGAAAGTATCGAGAAATTGACGAAATAAGGAGTGCACATAGTGATGAACGCAATTGTTGGCTATACCGGCTTTGTAGGCAGCAATCTGGCTGCGTCGGGAGCGTTTGATGCTTGCTACAACTCAAAGAATATCGACCAGGCCTTCGGCACTGAGCCGGATCTTCTGGTGTATGCCGGTCTCAGAGCGGAAAAATACCTTGCCAACAGTGACCCGGAAAAGGATATGCAGGCCATTCGTCAGGCACAGGATAATATCCGCAAGATTCATCCTAAGAAACTGGTGCTGATTTCCACAATTGATGTTTTCACCTCTCCCAAGGGAGTTGATGAACGTTCGGAAATCGATACGGGGAATTTGCAGCCCTATGGCTATAACCGCTATCAGCTGGAGCTGTGGGTGCGGGAGCACTATCCGGACGCACTGATCGTGCGGCTTCCTGGGTTATTCGGAAAGAACATCAAGAAGAATTTTATATATGACTTCATCCATGTGATTCCCTTTATGCTGAAAAAGGAAAAAATGGAGGAGCTGTCAAACAAAGATCCAGAATTGAGAAAATACTATCAGCTTCAGGACAACGGCTTTTATCGGTTGGCTGCATCGGCAGCTGACGAGGAACTGCTGAAAAGCAAATTCCGGGCGCTGGGATTCTCCGCGCTCAATTTTACCGACAGCAGAAGCGTTTATCAGTTCTATGATCTTGGCAGTCTCTGGGGTGACATCCAGACTGCGATGAATGCGGGGATTACGCTGCTGCATCCTGCCACGGAGCCTGTTTCGGCGGGAGCGGTGTATGAGTACCTCACCGGCAAAAAATTCGTGAACGAGTTGAGCGGAACGCCGGCAGATTACGATTATCGGACAATCTACGCGGATGTGTTCGGCGGAAAAAATGGGTACATTTGCAGCAAACAGGAAGTTCTGACGGCAATCGGCGCATTTGTTGGAGGTTACACTGGAAATGAATAACTGGCGCAGAATAATGACGTTTGTAATATTGGTTGCGCTGGTGATCATGGTGGTGTGTGTTGATATTGCGGACGTATTCTCTCACGGTTTCTCGTGCGATGCCATGGGCATCGATGATGTCTATGTTGGGGATGTACAGGGAACGGTTGACCTGTCACAGCAGAATTATCAGCTTTACTTTTCGCCCAGCAAGCGGCATTTTGCCGGATTCCAGCTCTATTTCGATGATATTCCCGCAGGGGAAGACGGAAAGCTGATACTGACCATCGAGGACGCACAGGGAAAAGCGCTGGAAATCGTGACACTGCATCAATATGAACTGAACCGCCTATTCAGAGTACAAACCCGGAAGCCGCTGCAAAAGGGAAGAATTTATACGCTGACAATTTCTGCTGAGGCGTTTGAACAGGCGCCAACCATGATGCTGATTGACAGCGCGTGTCTGACGGGGGAAAGTATTGAGGACAACTTACTGATCGGATACGCGTATCATGAATCGACGTTTGGAACGGGCGAGAAAATACTGCTTACGGTTTTCGCTGTCAGTCTCGCGCTGGTCGCTCTGGCGGCAGTGAATCACACATCGGACTGGTTTCGGTGGGGCAGAAGTGTTGGCGTTTTCCTGCTGCTCACGGCGGTTATGTCCTGGAATTTCTGCTTTGGCTCGCTGGATAACGCGAATACGAATTTTGAAAGTTTCCAGTCTGACAGTGACGCTTTGGTGACTGGCGCGATAGAAGCGGCGCGGGATGAGGTGTGGATAGGAGGCTTGGCTATCTATAGTGATATTGATGGCAGCCGTTATTATCAGATGGGAGACATATCATACCCAACAAAAGACGATTGGATTCAGGGCTACCACTGCACAGAGAGTAAAGTTCGGCTGAGGGCTTCTGAGTATTCAGGCGAATATGCCGTTGCCGGCAATCATATTCAGTTCGCTAACGGCGATGTTTTCCGAATCACGGATACAGAATATGACGATGGGTGGTGTATCGTTACACTGGACTCAGGGAGACCGCTCAATCACTGGAAATATGGAGACATGTCTGACGCTGTCTTTCTGGATGCCCAAAAGAACGAAGTGCCGAAAGGCTTCTGTCATCGGTATCTGAGCCAGTACGGGCTTCAGGGAAAAGTATTCAGGCATCTGGAAAAATACCTGCGTCTTGACACGCTGCGGGTATTGACGGCAATCGGAACAGCGTGCGTACTGATGGCCATTGTCTATCTGATTGCCGCTAGATACAATTCTCTTATGGCTGGGGTTTACTATTGTGTGTTCTTGTTATCCCCGTGGATCGTCAATTTCGCAAGAAATCTGTACTGGGTGGAATTCACCTGGTTTTTGCCGATGGCGGCAGGGCTGCTGTGCGCGTGGAAGTATGAGAGCCGGCGGGTGCGTATCGTTACCTATTGTCTGGCGTTCCTGACGATATTATTGAAATGCCTCTGCGGCTATGAATATATCAGCACCGTCATGATGGGGCTGATCCAATTCCTGTTGGTCGATATGATTCTGGCTGTGGTTCGGAAGGATCGGAAAAAAGCCATGCTGCTGCTGCGCACCATTTTCCTGCTCGGTGTTGCCGCCCTGGCGGGCTTTGCAGTGGCGATCTGCTTCCACGCCCGGCTGAAATCCGACGGCAATCTCCTGGAAGGGATTGCGCTGATCGTGAAACAGGATGTGCTCAGAAGAACCTACGGCGGGGATATCAACACCTATGAGCCAGCGTCAGTCATGGGAATGTCGATCTGCTCCTCTGTTTGGGAGGTGCTGCGCAAGTATTACAGCTTCTCCACGGAAATCATCACCGGCGTTCCGGGGAATCTGTTCCCGCTGCTGAATCTTGTGCCGCTGGCTATTTTTGCCTGTGACGCAAAACAGAAGAAGCTGAATCTGCAATGGGTACTTATGTATGCGGTCTTCCTGATCACCCCCATTTCCTGGTTCATTCTGGCCAAAGCCCATTCCTATATTCACACGCATATGAATTTTGTGCTGTGGTATTTCGGCTTTATCCAGATATGCCTTTACATCATTGCCGCGAAGATTGCGGATACAATGAAACAGAACAAGAGGAACCTATGAAATTATCAATATCAAACATTGGCTGGGCAGCGGAACAGGATGCAGAAGTTTATGACCTGATGAAGCGCTTTTCGTTTTCGGGTCTGGAGATCGCGCCTACGAGAATTTTTCCAGAGAATCCCTACGAGAAGCTGGATGCGGCGCGGGAGTGGGCGCAGATGCTGAAACAGCAGCACGGCTTCTGCATCCCGTCTATGCAGTCTATCTGGTTCGGACGCCAGGAGCGTATTTTTGGAACGGCTGACGAGCGCGGAATCCTTCTGGACTATACGAAGAAGGCCATTGATTTCGCTGCTGCCATTGACTGCAAAAATCTGGTATTCGGCTGCCCCCGGAACAGAACACTCCCGGACGGGACCGATCCGCAGATCGGCGTGGAATTTTTCCGTGCCATCGGCGATTACGCACTGCGCCGGGGAACGGTGATTGGCATGGAGGCCAATCCGCCGATCTACAATACCAACTACATCAATGATACGCTGTCCGCGCTGCGTCTGATCGAGGAAGTGAACTGTGATGGTTTCCGGCTGAATCTGGACGTGGGAACCATGATCCACAATGGGGAAAGCGCGGATATTCTGAAAGACAAGGTGCATCTGATCAGCCATGTTCACATCAGCGAGCCGGGACTGAAGCCCATTGTCCGCCGGGGGTTGCATAAGGAATTAAAGGCACTTTTGCAAGCGGAAGGCTATTGCGGGTATGTCTCCATTGAGATGGGAAAAACGGGTAGTCCTGAAGATTTGGCAGATGCAGTAATGTATATACAAGAGGTTTCGTGAATGAATAGCAGAATTAGAATCAGAGAATCAGAGAAGTGCGAGGCGTTCCTGCGGGCACCTTGGGGGCACCTCCAATCCGCGGTTCTCTGTTAGGAATGATAGTTTAATTCAATGAGTCCCGTTTACGCAGCCAAGGACAGAATCTACGACTTTTGCCCTTGGTTGTCTTAACCTTTAGGCTTAAAATAACCCCCTGGTTCGACTAGGGCGGGCAGAAAAGCTTTGGCAAATCAAAAGCCTCGTGTTACGCTAGTGAAGGTTTGGCGACCACATCACGAAGCGGCAATAAGGAGGTTTTATGTGAACGCTAAGCCATAGGTATAATAGCACTTTGAGCTCTAGCAAGCTCTCTGGCAATGCGCGTGCCTTCATTTATTATCGGGATCAATACAACATAGTCAGATGATCTTCTAAAATATTCGATACACTCGAAAGCAGGAATGCCGCTCTGTTTTTCAAAATACATATTTCATTTCCTTCATTCCAACGAAACGGTTGATAAAAAAATTATACGTCATTTGGCATCATAAAGAATACGATTTTTGAGTTTTCCCAAATGTGCGTATTTGGTATTTCAGTCATATTCCATTCCGCAAATGTTGCGCGATCAGAAAAAGAAGCCTTCCATTGATTGAATTCTTCCAAATCTATCGTTGAGTAAACGGTATCCGCCCTCAGTATGTCATCCGAAAGCTCATCATGAATCTGCTGCGTATATTCGCTTGTCTTCCAATGAGATAAACTTCTGGCACTCGTGGCAACTCCGTTTGAACTCAGCTTATTGTACCCAGCAATGATCAGTTGATATCTGCTTTGTTCTTCATTTGAAACGAATATATATTCGTAAGAATCAAGTTCCTTCAGCACCATTGGCATGTTCATATCTAAATTGCATTTGCTCTGCATTTCACTGTGTTTAAGCGATAGCAAATCACCGATGTCATAACATTGAACTGATAGGCAAATGAGGAGAACGACTACTGCAATTTTTACTCCCACGTGGTGGTACCTTATTCTTTTCTCCGTGACTATCATTATGCAGAATCGATACGTCATCACTATGCCAGCAATAATGATCAAGTAGAACACCGGATAAAACATTCTGGAGCTTGCCCGGAAAATTCCACATAGTTTTTCCAGGAAGTCTGGCATAGGTATCCTTGCAATCTCAGTTTGATCAAAACAAACGACATTGCTCGCAGCAAATGCTGTTAAAAAGACACTGACAATTACCAGTGTTATGTTATTTTGGATACAGTCCTTTAATCTGAATCTCTTTTTGATTCCAAGGTAGATTCCTGCGGTCAAAACAAATCCTATGAGGAATAACACCCCAGCTCCAACGTAATTAAACCCATCATACTGGCCATACAGCAGATGCCTAACGGGTAGAATTCTTGACCAAACGTATCCGCCCTGAGATGATGGATTGATCAGTGCATTCAAATTCATTGAATAAAAACCATATCCATCTCTGGAAGAGCTGTATCCGTTTCCAATAGAGCCAAGGCAAAATGCTGTCGTTAACGCCACTAAAATATTAAACGAAAAAAAAGCAAGTGCCCTTTTGCAAGAATGTCCGCAGAGCACATTATCCACGCACAACGCAAGCACAAAAATCATTACCATAGGGAGGAAATAGGGCGTAATCCCAACCGATAGAATAGATAGAACCATCATGGCTTTCCACGGATATTTGCCACTTTTTCTATACAAGAAATAGACCAGAAGCGCAAAGAGAATAATATAATGAGAAGAAAGAGCTATATGCCTGAATGAACGTTCTATCATAATTGGCGACAGGCACAGCAACATCCCGCCAATCGTGGATGGGATTAACGGGATACTAAAGCATGCCAGCAAAAGCATCGCCGCAATTCCTTGCATCGAGAAAGTAAAAAGTTCGTATAAGCCGAACCACTGAAAATGTTCTGGAAACAAAGGGCTCAGTGCTTTAAAGAAGATACTAACAAGAGGTAATGAATCAGTAAAGGAGATGTTCACGCCTTTATCCGCCGGATAACCCATTTTATCCGCCTGACCCAAAGGGAATTCCCAACTGCTGTTATTAAAATTGAGCCAGCCGGCATAATGCTGCTGTACATCCCATTCCGCATATCCAGATAATATCCAGCGATCATTTGTCACGTCCAATACGTTTGTGCCATATATGGCTATAAACGCAAGGATTCCGATTGTCGCCCCTATTACAATTCTGAGAAAAACGTCCTTATTCTTGTTGATCATCGTTTCTTTGCCCCCCCATTATTCTGGAAAAGAGTACTTATATAAGCCGGTGTTATTTCTACAATTTGAACACATTTTATGTCCAACGGCCCTATGTAAATGGATTCCTGATAATTCTCATCTGTCAAAAAGCTTTCAGCTTTTTGTGTAGTATTCTGTGTTGTCGGGCCAAAATTCCGGCCCGCTGATATGAACATAATTGACTATTTGAACGATGCAAATCCTACCTTCTACCGATTCCTCATTGCAAATCATGGTTCCAACATCAAGATTTAGCAGGAATCCTTGGACGTTCGGTCAGAATAGCGGTACCAGAACAGAAACGTGTACACGCACAGCACACCATCCAGAAGCAGATGAGTGGAATACGCCTCACTATTTGCCTGCCAGCTTTTTTCACAAATATGCTTTGAACCGTTACTTCTTTCGCCTAATTATACGTACAATCTTTGAGAAAGTCAATAAGGCACGGAGGCTTGTGCGCATTGAACAAGGAAAACGTAGGAATATCGTTGATTTCCTTGACGTTCCACCTGAATTGAGGTATTATATAATATAATCGTTTATATAGTCTCTACCGATCAAAAGAGAGTAAAGCAATTGCTGCGACTATCTAAACGTTAAGGGAAACTATATGCGCATCAGGGTGAGAATCATCTGCAATGCCTAAAACCATGAGTCTTATATTGCCGACGCGCTGGAAGGCTTTGTCATGCAGAAGACCGCGTTCCCCTTTGAGGTGCTCGTTGATTATAAGGTGTTACGAGTAATGAATCAGACTGGCGCAGGCGAGTGATGCTGGCGCCAATGCTGCATGTGGAGAATACCGGCTATGTGACTGCGGAGGACGGATGGTGGTACGAAAGCAATAATCTGCGTTCTGTAGGTTCCGAATATATCCCGATTCCAATACAGAATGGTTATGGACAAGTGACCCTGTCGGGATTGCCGTTCGATAATGTGCGGCTGGAAATCAGAGATGCCAAGTGTGACCGGGTTTTTGCGGACTTGACTGCGGACTATCGGGTGGTGGAGGACGAAAATGATAATTGAACGTCAAAGTGGCGTACCTCGGTTTGAATGTACGGAGTATTGCGAAAAGACAAAGGACTATGTGCTGCTGATTCCCATTATCAATGAGGGCCAACGCATTATCCGGGAGTTGGAGCGGGCGGCACAAAACAATGTTTCCGATTATGCCGATATTGTAATCTGCGACGGCGGCTCTACGGACGGCTGCACGGAGGAGACCCGGCTTCGCCAGCTTGGGGTAAACACCCTGCTGGTCAAGCGGGATACCGGCAAGCAGGGTGCTCAGCTTCGTATGGGCATCTGGTGGGCTCTGGAGCGAGGCTACAAGGGCGTTGTGACCATTGACGGGAACGATAAGGACAGCATCGAGGATGTGCCCCGCTTCATCGAAAAGCTGAAGGAAGGCTATGGGCTGGTTCAGGGTTCCCGGTTCGTCAAAGGCGGCAAAGCCATCAACACGCCGCTGATTCGCACTGTCTCCGTCAGGCTGATCCACGCGCCGGTGATTTCCCTCACTGCCGGACAGCGGTTCACGGATACAACAAATGCGTTCCGGGCCTATTCGGCGGAATACTTAAAGGATACGCGGGTAAGCCCCCTGCGGGATGTGTTCATGACCTATGAACTGCTTGCCTATCTGTCCGTCAGAGCCACCCAGCTGGGCTATCGGGCCTGCGAAATTCCTGTCACACGGGCGTATCCGAAAACAGGAAAAACACCGACAAAAATCAGCTTTTTTAAGGGAAACAGCGAGCTGATGAAGATTTTGATTCGAAATGCCTTTGGCGCTTATTCACCGAAATAGCAGGCTCTGTTTCGAGCAGAAGGTGGATAGCGTTCAGTGGTATGGTACCACTACTTTTCAGAAACTGAGAATAGCATATTACCACGCCCCCGTATCGCGGCGAATCGTATATGCCGAAAGCATATACCAGCTGTGATACGGGGGCATTTTCGTAAGCAGAGGATAATGAAAATGTGCGAACATGAAATATGGTTTTCTTTGTTGGATATGTTTTCACCAACTTTCCTCACAAATGTACTTTGTATTGTAACTTCTTACACCAAATTATACGCACAATTCTCAAAAAAGTCAATAAGGCAAGGATGCTTTCGCACACTGAACGCTTATGGTGAAGCATGGATAGACACCCATTGACGAAAGAGGAATTTTGATATATGATGTCGGTGCTGGATGTTGGATTTCTGCTAAAAAGGATTTTTCTCGGAAATGAAGTGGTGAAATAAGGGCAAAAAGAGGATTTGCCTGATTGCGAACTGGTGTCCGACGAAGAAAAAACCTATGTGGGGGCTTTTTCCAGGAGCAGGCATTCGCAATGCGGGATCCCTTTGACGATGTGACTCCGCAATTCTGCCTTCGCCCGGAACGCCGAATTGATCCCGGAAATCAGCCACGACCGAATCCACGAACTCTACGCGCGGGCGGATGCCTTTATTATGACCTCCATTCAGGAGGGACAGCCTGTATCAGCCATGGAGGCCGGCTGCTGCGGCCTGCCGATTTTCTCCACCATGTGCGGCGGCGTGGAGGACTACGTCACCGAGGATATCGGACGGATTTACCCCATTATGGACTGCGAGGGCTTTGCCGCAGGGCTGAAAGATTTCCTG
>JAXEXE010000131.1:0-10524 GCA_034113565.1 Faecousia sp. | reverse complement strand
CCGCCGTGGCTGGCGGCGGCGGATCGCACCAGCACCATGCCGAGCCCCAGCCCGTTGCGGCCCTCCTCAATGCAGGGCTGCCGCAGATAGCGGTTATACACGCTGCCCAGCAGATTCTGGGCAAAGCCGGGGCCGTTGTCGCGGATGCTGAAGCGAAGCATTTTGCCGCGTTTTGTCAGGCTGGCGTCGAGATTGCCCCCGGAAGGAGCAAATTTCAGGGCGTTGGAAATCAGGTTCAGCACGGCCCGCTCCAGCTGCTCCCGGTCCGCAAGGCACAGAACCGACTGTTCCGGCCCCTGATAGCGGATGGTGACCCCGGCGTTTTCCGCCAGCGCGGCGGCTTTCTCGAAAATCTCAGAGAACAGAGCGCCGATATCCGTGGTCTCCTGCCGGGAAACGGAGGGCATTCGCCCGGCGTCGGACATATTGCCGATCAGGCGCAGCATCTGGTGCAGGCCCCGGTTCAGCAGGGCCAGCTGCTCCGGGTTTTCGGCGCGGAGATTTGCGGTGCTGACCATAATGGTCGCCAGCGGCTCCCGAAGCTCCCGGGCGGCAAGGCTCAGGGCCCGGAGGGCGCTGTCGCTTTCTTCCGTATCCATTAGAAACGCGTCCCTGCCGTCCTGCCGAATGACGCTGGCACCCACGCATTTCTGAGACAGCCGCAGCCGCAGATACAGGCAGCCGCCCTGAAACGCCTGATATTCCTCAAGACCCGAATCGATGAGAGAACGGATATCCATGCCGGGAGACAGCAGAAGGCCCTCGGCGGCGGCATTGAGCCGGACGATGATAGAGTTTTCGACATAAAAGCCGGGTTGGACCATGAGATCCAGCAAATCCGGCGCACCTTTCTTTTCTTCCATGATGCCCTCCCAATCCGTCCCTTATTTTGCGCAGAGTGGCGGAAAACTTACCCGGCGGGTTTCGACGATATGCCTATTTTACCGGGAATCGACAAAAATAGCAAGGGGAAATTTTATGGCAAATCCATCGGTACACAAAGGACACCGGGAGCGGCTGAAGGCGCGGTTCCTGGAGACGGGACTGGACAGTTTTACAGATGTGCAGGCGTTGGAGCTGCTGCTGTTTTACGCCATCCCCCAAAAGGATACCAACCCCATTGCCCACGCGCTGCTGGACCGCTTCGGAAGCCTGTCGCAGGTGCTGGACGCGCCGTTGGAGGCGCTGAAGAAGGTGCCGGGCATCAGCGACCACTCGGCGAGCCTGCTGCGGCTGGTTACAGAGCTGGCCCGGTTCTATCAGGTGGACAGCGCCCAGCGCACGGAGGTGCTCACTTCATTAGATGCCTGCGGGCGCTATTTGGTGCCCCGGTTTTTTGGGCGGAAGGTGGAGACGGTGTTCTTACTGTGTCTGGACGCCAAGTGCAAGGTGCTGTGCTGCCGGGAAATCGGGGAGGGCAGCGTGAACGCCGCCAGTATTTCCGTGCGGAAGGTGGTGGAGGCGGCCCTCAGCGCCAATGCCACCTCCGTGGTGCTGGCCCACAATCACCCCAGCGGTGTGGCCCTGCCCTCGGCGGACGATGTGCAGACTACCCGCCGCATCGCCGCTGCCCTCAGCGCGGTGGAGGTAAAGCTCATTGACCACATTGTGGTGGCGGAGGGGGATTTTATCTCCATGGCCCAGTCCGGCTATCGTTTTGACGAATATCTGCTGCCGTAAAGGAGGCTTCCCATGGATCATTTCAAACTGGTATCGGATTATAAGCCCTCCGGCGACCAGCCGGAGGCCATCGAGGCGCTGGTAAACGGCGTGAACTGGGGCCTTCACGAGCAGACCCTGCTGGGCGTCACCGGTTCCGGCAAGACCTTCACCATGGCGTCGGTCATTGAGAAGCTGAACCGGCCCACGCTGGTGCTGGCCCACAACAAGACGCTGGCAGCCCAGCTTTGCAGCGAATTTCGGGAGTTTTTCCCGGAAAACGCCGTGGAATACTTCATTTCCTACTACGATTACTACCAGCCGGAAGCCTATATCGCCCACACGGACACCTACATTGAAAAGGATTCCTCCGTCAACGAGGAAATTGACCGTCTGCGTCACAGTGCCACCTCGGCCCTGTTCGAGCGGCGGGACGTGATTGTGGTCAGCTCGGTGAGCTGTCTGTACGGTCTGGGCGACCCCATCGACTATAAGAGCATGGTCATCTCCCTGCGGGTGGGGCAGGAGTACCCACTGGACGAGGTGCTGAAAAAATTGACGGAAATCCGCTACGAACGAAACGATCTGGACTTCTCCCGAAACAAGTTCCGGCTCCGGGGGGACACCCTGGAAATCTACCCCGCCTACTGGTCGGGCCGGGCCATCCGGGTGGAATTTTTCGGGGATGAAATCGACCGCATCAGCGAAATCAACGCGGTTTCCGGCATTGCCGAGCGGTTTGTGGAGCATGTGGCGATTTACCCCGCCAGCCACTATGTTGCTTCCAAGGAGAAGCTCCACCGGGCCATGCTGGAAATCCAGCGGGAGTGCGACGAGCAGGTGGCATACTTCCGGGCCCATGATAAGCTGATTGAAGCCCAGCGGATTGCCCAGCGGACGGCCTACGATCTGGAAATGCTGACGGAAATCGGCTTTTGCAGCGGCATCGAGAACTATTCCCGGGTGATTCAGGGCCGTGCCCCCGGCACGCCGCCCACCACGCTACTGGATTATTTTCCCAAGGACTTCCTTATGTTCATCGACGAAAGCCACGTGACCCTGCCCCAGTGCCGGGCCATGTACGCCGGGGACCGGAGCCGGAAGGATGCGCTGGTGAACTACGGCTTCCGTCTGCCCTCGGCCTACGACAACCGGCCTCTGAACTTTACAGAGTTCGAGCAGAAAATCAATCAGGTGATCTACGTCTCCGCCACGCCGGCGGAGTACGAAAAAACCCGCTCCGGTCAGATTGTGGAGCAGGTGATCCGCCCCACGGGCCTGTTGGACCCGGAGGTGGAGGTGCGGCCCATCGAGGGGCAGATCGACGACCTTATCGGCGATATCAACGCGCGTTCCGCCCGGAACGAGCGGGTGCTGGTGACCACACTGACGAAAAAAATGGCGGAGGATTTGACGGTCTACCTGCAAAAAGCGGGCATCAAGGTGCGCTATATGCACTCGGACATCGGGGCCATGGAGCGGATGGAGATTATCCGGGATTTGCGCATGGCGAAATTCGACGTTCTCATCGGCATCAACCTGCTCCGGGAGGGCCTTGACCTGCCGGAGGTCAGTCTGGTGGCCATTCTGGACGCGGACAAGGAGGGCTTCCTGCGCAGCGAGACCAGCCTGATTCAGACCATCGGACGGGCGGCCCGGAACGCCGACGGCAAGGTCATTCTCTACGCCGACACGGTGACACCCTCCATGCGTGTCGCTATGGACGAGACTGCCCGGCGGCGGGAAATTCAGGATGCCTACAACAAGGCCCACGGCATTGTCCCCAAGACGGTGATCAAATCCGTCCGGGATTTGATTGAGATTTCCTCGCCCACTGCCGAGCGCAAGGGCCGCAACGGCGTAAAGATGACCAAGGCCGAGAAGGAGAAGGAAATCGCCCGGCTGGAAAAGCAGATGAAGGAGGCGGCGAAGATGATGGAATACGAATATGCCGCCGTGCTTCGTGACCAGATCATCGAGCTGCGGGGGAATGGAGTCTAAGATACGCCCCAACCGTGACACCTCCGCAGCTGACGCATAGACTAAACAGGGGCGGTAACATGAAGCAAACGGAATATCCCAAAGCGATTGCGCGAATCCACGGCGGAAGGGAGTACCCGATGATTCGCGGCAGCGTAACCTTCCTTCAGCGCAGTAACGGCGTTCTCGTAGAGGCGAAGGTGTCAGGCCTGCCACGGACAAAGACCGGATTCTTTGGGTTTCACATCCATGAGGGCGGAGATTGTACCGGGGATGGTTTTCCCAAAACCGGCGGTCACTTCAATCCGGGCGGGGCAGAGCATCCCAATCACGCCGGAGATCTGCCGCCGTTTCTGGGAGATTATGGAAGAGCCTATCTGAAGGTGCTGACCGGGCGGTTCCGGGTGGGGGAGATCATCGGCAGGTCAGTTATCCTGCACAGCGACCCGGATGATTTTCATACCCAGCCCTCCGGGAATGCGGGCATGAAAATCGCCTGCGGCGTCATTCGGCGGGCATAATGGAAAAGACAATGAGGCAGCCTTCCGGCTGCCCCATTCAGCGTATCAAAAAAGTGTATGTCATTCCGAGGGAGCGAAGCGACCGTGGGAATCCGTTCCCTCAAAATGGCCTGATTTTCCCGAGAACTAGGGAACCTCTGAACAATTCATCTGCGGCTGAGCAGCGGATCTTTTGCCCTATCCGCGCAGGTTGAAAAATGGGAAATACATACAGTATTCCCTCATTTTCCAACCTTTCGGATATGCCAAAATCTCTCGCTGTCAGCTCTTGCCGAATTATTCAGAGCTTCCCTAGATAAAAACAGAACATTTTGGAGAACGGATTGCCACGCCAGTGTGCGCACTGGCTCGCAATGACAGGTTTTTCGACAGACTGCTTGGGGCAGCCTTCCGGCTGCCCCATTTCATTTTTACTTGACTGCATCAAAGCCCTTTTGGAGATCCGCGATAATGTCATCGATGTGCTCGGTGCCGATGGACAGGCGGATGGTGCTGGGGGTGATGCCCTGATCGGCCAGTTCTTCCGCGCTGAGCTGGCTGTGGGTGGTGGTGGCGGGATGAATCACAAGGGACTTCACGTCCGCCACATTGGCGAGCAGGGAGAAGATTTCCAGATTGTCGATAAACTTCCATGCCGCTTCCTGACCGCCCTTGATCTCGAAGGTGAAGATGGAGCCGCCGCCGTTGGGGAAGTATTTCTTATACAGGGCGTGGTCGGGATGATCGGGCAGGCTGGGATGGTTGACCTTTTCCACCTGCGGGTGGTTCGCAAGGAATTCCACGACTTTTTTCGTGTTCTCTACATGGCGGTCAAGCCGCAGAGACAGTGTCTCCACGCCCTGCAGCAGCAGGAAGGCGTTGAAGGGAGAAATCGTCGCGCCGGTGTCCCGCAGGAGAATTGCCCGGATGTAGGTGACGAAGGCGGCGGGGCCGGCGGCGTCCACGAAGGACACACCGTGATAGCTGGGGTTGGCTTCCGCAATGGGGGCGTACTTGCCGCTGGCCTTCCAGTCGAACTTGCCGGAATCCACGATGATGCCGCCCAGTGTGGTGCCGTGACCGCCGATGAACTTGGTGGCGGAGTGGACGACAATATCCGCGCCGTGCTCAATGGGACGGATCAGGTAGGGGGTGCCGAAGGTGTTGTCGATGACCAGGGGCAGGCCGTGCTTGTGGGCAATGGCGGCGATGGCATCGATGTCGGGAATGTCGGAGTTGGGATTGCCCAGCGTTTCCAGATAGACGGCCTTGGTGTTAGGCTGAATGGCGGCTTCCACTTCCGCAAGGTCGTGGGCGTTGACAAAGGTGGCGGTGATGCCATACTGGGGCAGGGTGTGAGCCAGCAGATTGTAGCTGCCGCCGTAGATGGTTTTCTGAGCCACGATGTGATCGCCCTGCTGGGCCAGGGCCTGAATGGTGTAGGTGATAGCCGCTGCACCGGAAGCCGTGGCCAGAGCGGCAACGCCGCCCTCCAGCGCCGCAATGCGCTTTTCCAGCACGTCCTGAGTAGAGTTTGTGAGCCGTCCGTAGATGTTGCCCGCATCCGCCAGACCGAACCGGGCGGCGGCGTGGGCGGAGTTCTTGAAAACGTAGGAAGTGGTCTGGTAAATGGGAACGGCCCGGGCATCGGTGGCGGGGTCGGCCTGTTCCTGACCGACATGCAGCTGTAAAGTTTCGAATTTATAGTTAGACATAAGAAGTTACCTCTTTCAATTTATTTTTCGTGCTGAAAAGAAAAACGTCCGGGAAGACGCCAAAGGCTCCCGGACAGAATATGGCAAAAGGCTCCTTCAGAAATGGGAACCCAAAGGCGCAGCACAACACCCAGCCATACGTTCAGCCCGGGAGCAGCGCATTCGTCCAAAGCGGAAATTCTGCCGCAGCAGTGCCAGAAACGGGTTTCTCATTTCCATGTCCTCCTTCTAAATCCTATCAAGCAACTTGCTTTATCGGTATAATAGCGCATTCGGAAGAATTTGTCAATAGGGAAAATAAAATAAAACCAGTAGAATGATAGGAAAAAAGAGACTGGAACGTGCTTTCCGGTTTGTGCTGGATGGCGTTGGACGGGATAGGAGCTGACATGGCTGTAAAACCCTTGCAAAACTGCACAGATTGTGCTATGATTGCAGCAACGAATCTGGAAAGGATGACGAATTATGCAGGATATCGGAATGCAGTTTCACATTCACTGCAAGCAGGGCGATGTGGGACGGTACGTATTTTTGCCCGGTGACCCGGGCCGATGCGAGGCAATCGCGTCGTACTTTGATCACCCGGTGCACATCGGCATGAACCGGGAGTTCAACGTCTACACCGGCACGATGCTGGGGGAAAAGGTGACGGTCTGCTCCACCGGCATCGGCGGCCCCTCGGCTTCCATCGCCATGGAGGAGCTGCACAATCTGGGCGCGGACACCTTTATCCGGGTGGGCACCTGCGGCGGCATCGACATGGAGGTGCTTCCCGGGGACGTGGTGGTTGCCACCGGGGCCATCCGCTTTGAGCACACCTCGCTGGAATACGCCCCCATCGAGTTCCCGGCGGTGCCGGATTTTGAGATTGCCGCCGCGCTGAAGTCCGCCAGCGAGGACCTGGGCTACCGCACCCATACCGGTGTGGTGCAGTGCAAGGACTCCTTCTACGGTCAACACAGCCCGGAAAAATCCCCGGTTTCCTATGAGCTGCTGCAAAAGTGGGACAGCTGGAAGCGGTTGGGAGTCAAGGCCAGCGAGATGGAGTCCGCAGCCCTGTTTGTGGTGGCGGCGGCGCTGGGTGTCCGCTGCGGCAGCTGCTTCCATGCGGTGTGGAATCAGGAGCGGGAAAAGGCGGGGCTTGCCATGCCCATGACCGAGGACACCTCCGGCGCGGTGAAGGTGGGCATCGAGGCCATGAAGCGCATCATCGCCGCCGACAAGGCAAAGTAAAGAAGAACGGCACGCCAAATCCGGCGTGCCGTTTCGGTTACTCTTCCAGATACTGAACGAAATCCAGTGTCATATAATCCAGTATCACGTGCTTGTCCGGGGTCTTGCCCATAGTGACCCGGTGGCAGTGGACCTCCCAGACCTTCTGCCCGGCAAGCTCGGACCGCTTGATCTCAAACACATGGTTCCAGCTCCGGCCCTCCATGTATTCCTCCTCCCGGACGAAGCGGATCAGCTCCAGCTTCCGGAAGTGGAAGGTGGGGAAGGCGTTTTTGATGCAGGCCTCAAACAGGGTCTCCGCATCCCGGACGCTGCCCATTTCAAAGGTACTGCGAATCATGGCTCCATAGTCTTGCATAAAGAACCCTCCTTCAGAGTTTTTGATATGCCTTGTCCAGAAATTTCTGGCTGTTTACGATGACGCGCTTGTGGGTGCCCCTGCCGATTTCTCCCGCTTCATCGAAGGCCCGTAGGGCAAAGGTAATCACCTTTCCCTCCACGGCAGTGACCTCGGCCTCGGCCCGAACCTCCAGCCCCACCGGGGTGGCGGACAGGTGCTCGATATTCAGCATTGTGCCCACGCTGGTTGTGCCCTCAGGCAGGGCGGGGGCGATGGCTTCGCAGGCCGCGCCCTCCATCAGGGCCGCCATGCAGGGGGTGGCGTAGACCAGCAGGTCGCCGGAACCGACTTCTGCGGCAGTGTCCTCCCGTTCCACCAATGTGGATGCCTCGCCCTTCATGCCAATTGTAATCTCCATAGGTATCACGACCCCTTTCGGTGAGTGTGGAGTGTTGAGTGTGGAGTTGTGGTATTGCCTACGGCGATGAATTGAAAAATGCAAGTGAAAGCCATAAGGTTTACACTCTCCACTCTTCACTCCAAACTCCTAATTCTACTTAAAATATAGCCCAGAATAGAGCGGCTGTCAATGAAAAAGGCTTGCCTTTTCCGGGCAGAGTCATTATAATGGAGCCATTCATCAGAAAGAGGTGACCAAGATATGGTTATCAACGACAAATTGAATTTCACGATGCTTTGCGATTTCTACGAGCTGACCATGAGTCAGGGCTATTTCGCCACCGGTTACAGCGACCGGATTGCCTACTTCGACCTGTTCTTCCGCCAGTGTCCCGACGGCGGCGGCTTTGCCATCGCGGCGGGGCTGGAACAGATTATCCAGTATGTTCAGGATTTGCATTTCGGCCCGGAGGATATCGAATATCTGCGGGGCCGGAATATGTTCAGCGAGGAATTCTTGCAGTATCTGGCGGATTTCAAGTTTACCGGCGATATCTGGGCGGTGCCCGAGGGCACGCCCATCTTCCCCAATGAGCCGATTATCACCGTGCGGGCTCCCGCCATTCAGGCCCAGCTTGTGGAAACCTATATGCTGCTGTGCATCAACCACCAGAGCCTGATCGCCACCAAGGCCAACCGCATTGTCCGGGCTGCGGAAGGGAGGACGGTGCTGGAATTCGGCTCCCGCCGGGCACAGGGCGCGGACGCCGCCATTCTGGGCGCGAGAGCTGCCTACATCGGCGGCTGCCACGGCACCGCCTGCACCATCTCCGACCAGCTGTTCGGCGTGAAGGCCGGCGGCACCATGGCCCACGCCTGGGTGCAGATGTTCGACAGCGAGTACGAGGCCTTCAAGGCCTACGCCCAGATGTACCCCAACAACGCCGTGCTGCTGGTGGACACCTACAACACCCTGAAATCCGGTGTGCCCAACGCCATCCGGGTGTTCAACGAAGTCCTGAAGCCCATGGGCATCACCAAGTGCGGCATCCGCTTAGACTCCGGCGACATGGCCTACCTGACCCAGCAGGCAAGAAAAATGCTGGACGAGGCGGGCTGGACGGAGTGCAGCATTTCCGTGTCCAATTCCCTGGACGAGTACATCATCCGGGACATTCTGCGGCAGGGCGCGAAGATCGATATGTTCGGCGTGGGCGAGCGGCTGATTACCGCGAAAAGCGAACCGGTCTTCGGCGGTGTGTATAAGCTGGCTGCCGTGGAGGAGCCGGACGGAACCATCGTGCCCAAGATCAAGATTTCCGAGAACGTGGTGAAGATCACCAATCCCCACTACAAGAAGCTGTACCGCTTCTACGCCAAGGATACGGGCAAGGCCATCGCCGACTACATGACCGTCTACGATGAGGTGGTGGACGACAGCAAGGATATGGAGATCTTCGACCCGGAGGCCACCTGGAAGACCAAGCGCGTCTTCAATTTCACCGCGAAAGAGCTGCAGGTGCCTATTTTCAAGGGCGGCGAACTGGTTTATAAGCTGCCTGCCCTGGAGGAAATCCGCACCTATTGCAAGGAGCAGGTGGACACCCTCTGGGACGAAATCAAGCGGTTTGACAACCCCCAGACCTACTATGTGGACCTGTCCCAGAAGCTGTGGGACGTGAAGTACGGCCTGCTCAAGCGCAATGGCAGGCAGTAAGCGGACCCCGGCCTACAGCATGGCCCTGGGCGGCGTGCTGGCGGCGCTGGCGGTGGTGATTATGAGCTTTGGCACCATTATCCCTGTGGCGACCTACGTCTGCCCGGCAATTTGTATGCTTCTCGGGCAGGTGGTGCTGAAAACCTGCGGTGGGCGGGTTGCTTGGGCGTGGTATGGGGCGGTGGCGCTGCTGTCGGTGCTGCTGGCACCGGACAAGGAAGCGGCGGCGGTGTTTGCCGCGCTGGGTTACTACCCCATGGTGAAGCCCCGGCTGGAAAAGAGAAAGCTGCCATGGCTGTGGAAGGCAGCGCTGTTCAACGCCGTGATTCTGGCGCTGTACTGGCTGCTGATTCACCTGATGGGAATGGACGCGCTGGCGGAGGAATTCGCCGAAGCGGGAGCGGTCATGACGGTTGTCATGCTGGTGCTTGGAAATGTGGTTTTCTTTCTGCTGGACAAGGTGCTGAGCAAGCGTTTCCGAAGATAAAATATGTAGGGGAGGGTCACTGACCCTCCCTTCGGCGTCAGCCGCCCGATATGAGGAAAGCCGTATAGCGTAGGGGCGGGTCAATGACCCGCCCCTACGGTAAGGAGTGAAAACCGATGTGGTACTTATATATCCTTCGCTGTGGGGATGGAACGTTATACACGGGCATTACCACAGATATCCAGCGGCGGCTGGAAGCCCACCGGTGTGGAAAGGGCGCGAAATACACCCGGGGCCGGGGGCCGCTGAAATTGGCCTATCAGGAAGCGTGCAGCACCCATTCTGAGGCGCTGAAGCGGGAGGCGGCGGTAAAACGACTGTCCCGGACGGAGAAGGAACAGCTGATTGGCAGATAAATTGTTCTTTAGCTTACTAAGAAAGCATGTCATTGCGAGCCAGCGCGCACGCTGGCGTGGCAATCCGTATTCCATTTTGCACTCTGATGACGCATTTTCCAAAAAGGGAGAACGGATTGCCACGTCGGGCTTCGCCCT
>JAXEXE010000130.1:0-3556 GCA_034113565.1 Faecousia sp. | reverse complement strand
CTTCAGGTCATTACACACGCGAAGAATCTATGTTCATATGTGATGACAATCACACAGAAGTCTCCGAAGCAATTTCGTTTTTGATGCCGTTGAAGCGGCTAATGCCGCACCTGACGATTACATCAATCCCACTGATGGACTGAAATACTGTGGTAAGTGCCACACGCCGAAAGAAGCCTTTTACCCCGCAGACCTTCAGGCACAGGGCTTTACCAAGCACCCGGTTATGTGCAAGTGCGCTGCCGAACGCCGAGAACGGGAAGAATCCGAACGCCGGGAATATGAGCGAATGTCCTACATGACGATGCTCCGCAGCGAAGCGTTCCGTGATATGCCCGCCGCTGGCTGGCGGTTTGAGTCAGCCGCAGTTCCGACACCTCAACTTGCAAAGGCGAGGGGCTACGCGCAGAACTGGGACGAGTTCAAAAAAGCGGGAATCGGGCTGCTCCTGTTCGGGAACGTTGGCACAGGAAAATCCTTTGCCGCTGGCTGTATTGCCAACGCTCTGATTGACCGTCTGGAGTCTGTCCTCTTTGTGGGAATGTCTGATGTAGTCAACCGTATGCAGGGCAATTTCGGTGCGGATCGCGACCATTACATGAAATCGCTTATGCGCCCCGACCTCCTCATTCTGGATGATTTGGGGGCAGAGCGCAACACCAGTTTCGGCAAGGAGCGAGTGTTCGATGTGGTTGACAAGCGGCTGCTGACCGGCAAGCCCATGATCGTCACGACCAATATTCCGCTTTCCGTTATGAAGCAAGCTGCCGATCTGGATGACCGCCGCATTTTTGACCGCATCTTGGAAGTCTGCGTCCCGATCCGCTTCGACGGGGAGAACTTCCGCAAAGGCAATGCCAGCGCTAATATCAAAAAAGCCGCAGAAATGCTGAATGGGTAAGCTGTTGCAGCAGCTTACCCACCCATGAGACAGGAATATTATTCAACCGGCTTTCCTGTTTCTTCTGAAATAAAACGTCCCTCAAACCGACAGCCGATAGCCGCCGCTATTTCCTGCAACTCGCTTTCCCTGAAATTGTCACGGCGCATTTTGCCGCTGATATTTTGGGTTGTGCAGCCAAGCTGCCTTGAAAGCTGACTGACAGTTACGCCTTGCTTCTTCATAGCAGCCCGGATAACCTGAGCCATACTCATTGACTTCACCTCCGGGAATTATCAAAGTAATTATACATGAGAGCAAGCAGAAATGTCAATTCAGGAGTTACCAGAGAATTGCTCCGGAGCTATTGACCCAAGACTGGAAATAGCATATAATAGTAACTGTTGAGTTACCATTAAAAGAGCGGCACTTCATTCGGCTGACGAACATAACGTCAAATGGAGTGATTACATGGTAGAAAACGAAAACTACAAGAGCTACACTGCAAACAATGGAACCGAGCTTCGCTTTCCCAAGGAGAGCGTGGTTCAGATGACAGCAGAGCAGAGGGACTGCTACCAGAACTTTATCAATGTTCTGGCACAAATCCTGATTAAATATGCTGCCGCAGAAAAGGAAAATCAGAAAATCTGAGCAGAGTATTCCGGGCGGTCGATGACCGCCCGGTCCTGCAATAGGAGGAAATCTATGTATAATACGAAAGAGGGCAAATCGTGTGTAATCTATATCCGTGTCAGCAGTGAGCGTCAGGTAAAGGGGTATAGTCTGGACGGGCAGAAACACTATCTGGCTGAATGCGCCGAGCGTCGGGGTATGACCGTTCTTGATACCTACGTTGAAGAAGGCAAAAGTGGCAAGAGTATCGAGGGACGGACTGAGTTCCAGCGGATGCTGGATGACATTCAGAGTGGAAAAGTGCATACGGACTATGTGCTGGTTTTCAAATTATCGAGGTTTGGCAGAAACGCGCGGGATGTGCTGAACTCCCTTGAGTTCATTATGAAATACGGCGTTCACCTGATGTGCGTAGAAGATGGGCTTGATTCCTCGACCTCTATGGGAAAAATGATGATTACCATTCTTGGCGCGGTAGCTGAGTTGGAGCGCGAAAACATCATTGCACAGAGCCTTTTGGGGCGCGAGGAAAAAGCAAAATCCGGCGGCTGGAACGGTGGCTTTGCACCCTATGGGTATCGTCTGGTAAAGGGCGATGACAAGAGCAAAGGAAAATTGGAGACTGTTCCGGAAGAAAAGGCTGTCGTGCAGTTGGTCTTTGATATGTTCCTAAACCGCAATATGGGATACACAGCAATTTCGGGTTATCTCAATCGAAACGGTTATACTCGCCCACCGGCAAAGAATGCAATCCGCCCCAGCTATGGCGAGTGGAGTTCTGACCACATCAAGAGAATGCTTAGCAATCCGGTTTATACAGGGCGCGTGGCATGGGGCAAACGACGCACAGAGAAAGTTCCCGGCAAAGATAATGAGTATCGGCTTGTGAAACAGGACGAGTATATTTTGAGTGAGGTTATTTCCCATGAGGCGTTTGTTTCTAAAGAGGATTTTGACCGAGTGCAGGAGATCAAAGCCATCCGTGGGAAAAAGGGCAATCACAACATCGGTCAGTATAACGCACATCTGTTGTCTGGTATCGTAAAATGTCCGCAATGCGGCGCACCCATGTACATCGGCATGACCAAGTGGACAAATCAAGACGGTACAGAGCGCCGTACAGAATCTTATGTCTGCTCCTATGCGACAAAACACCGGGGGACTTCGGTATGCCGCAGAAATGGCGTGGTAGCCAGTCAGGTTGAGGACGAGGTGATGGAGTACACCCGGAAGATTGTCCGCAATCCGCAGTTTATCAAGGATTTGCAGGAAAAGGTGATGACCGCCGTGGACATGACTGAGGTCGAAAATGATATTACCGCTTACAAAAAGCAGCTATCCGCTTTACAGCGCAGCCGTGACAGCTTGGAACAGGATATTGATCGCATTGCCCCGGATGACAAGTATGCAGAACGCCGCCGCGCAGATATGACGCGCCGCTTGAATGATCTCTATGATCAGATTTATAAGGCGGAGGATCTGTTGCAGGAGAGCATGATGAAAAAGGCTACTTTGGAAAGTGAGCAGATGTCCGTGCAATCTATGATCGGAATCCTCTCGTCTTTTGACATAATCTATGATAGAATGAATGCAGCAGAGCGGCGTGACCTTGTGAAATACCTGATTTCTGAGGTTGAACTGTTCCCTCGTGAGGAACAAAAGACGCAAAAACGCTTTGTAAAGGCGATTGCGTACAAGTGTCCGATTGAACAAAAGGTGCTCACGCAATTTGATGAATGCGGGGCATCTGTTGAGACGGTATGCTTATTGTCCAAACTGAAATCGACTCAGCATATTGAAGTTGAGTTGGATATGGATGAGCTGGATTTGACCGATGCGGAAAAGAAAGCTACCTATCAAGAAATTAAGGATTATGTGCTGGAGCATAGCGGCTTGAAGGTCAGCAGCCTGTATATCGCACAGGTGAAGCAGAAGTGCGGTATCATTGAACGTGAAAATTACAATAAGCCGAAGTCCGAGGATGCCAGGCAGCCCAAATGCCCGCCGGAGAAGGAAAAGGCGATTATGGAAGCCTTGAAG
>JAXEXE010000129.1:0-36557 GCA_034113565.1 Faecousia sp. | reverse complement strand
TCCTTGACATTGTTTGCGCAGCCTAAGCGGCTGCGGAAGCCCCAATTTTGGTTGAATCTGACGCTTCAACCAAAACTGTGGCTAAGATGGAACCCGTTTTTTCTACCGCTGGGTGTCCAACTTGAACTTGCAATTTACGAAATGGTTACTTTGACCGATTGAAATGAATTGATCTTTAACTATGCGTATGAAAGAAGAAAGATGTCTAATCCAAAGTATCCCAGCCATCCTGTACGGCGACAGCAGTGAAAACCTGTTCCTGTACATCCACGGAAAAATGGGCCGCAAGGAAGAAGCGGCGCATTTGGCGGAGATTGTCTATCCCATGGGGTATCAGGTGCTGAGCATCGACTTGCCTGGGCATGGGGAGCGGACAGGGGAAATGGAGCGTTTTGTCCCGTGGAAAGTGGTGCCGGAATTGCAGGCTGTTTACGCTAATACCCAGAAGCGCTGGAAGAAAATCAGCCTCTATGCAAACAGCATCGGTGCGTATTTCAGCCTTTTGGCATTGCGCGATGCCAAGTCGGAAAAGAGTCTCTTTGTCTCGCCGATTCTGGACATGGAAAAGCTGATCCGTGACATGATGGGCTGGGCAGGGGTGACTCAGTAGCAGCTAAAGGAGGCGGGGGAGATTTCTACCGCTTTTGGGGAGACGCTTTCGTGGAAGTATCTGACCTATGCAGAGGAACATCCAATCACCCGATGGGACAGCCCTACGGCAATTCTGTATGCGGGGCAGGATCATCTGACACAGAGGGAAACCGTGGACGCATTTGCCAAAAGGTTTGGCTGTACGGTCACTGTCATGGAGAACGGGAAGCACTGGTTCCACACTGAGGAGCAGATGGCTGTGCTGGATGCATGGCTACGGAAAGAAATATAGGGAGGATGCGCTATGGCCTTTGATTTCAAGAAAGAGTACAAGGAATTATATATGCCCAAGAACAAGCCCCAGATCGTGACTGTCCTGCCCGCGAATTACATCGCAGTCCGTGGCGTGGGCGACCCCAACGAGGAGGGCGGTGCGTACAAAGCGGCCATCGGTGTGCTGTATGCGGTTGCTTACACCATCAAAATGAGCAAAATGGGCGACCACCGCATGGCGGGGTACTTCGATTTCGTGGTGCCGCCGCTGGAGGGCTTCTGGTGGCAGGAGGGCGTAGCGGACATCGATTATGACCATAAATCCATGTTCCACTGGATCAGCGTCATTCGCCTGCCGGAGTTTGTGACGAAAGCGGAGTTTGACTGGGCTGTGGCGGAGGCAACCCGGAAGAAAAAGCTGGATTGCAGCGCCGCGGAATTTCTGACCATCGACGAGGGAGAGTGCGTCCAGATCATGCACCTGGGCGCATTCGACGACGAGCCTGCCACGGTGGCACTCATGGATGAATTTGTAAAAGCCAACGGCTATGAAAACGACTTCTCGGATACCCGCCTGCACCATGAGATTTATCTCACCGATGCCAGAAAGGTTGCAAAGGATAAGTGGAAAACGGTGATTCGGCATCCGGTGAAGAAAGCGGAGTGACAGTAAAAAACTGCACCGCTGGAAACAAAGAAAAGGCATTTAGGGGGAGCGGCAATGGACAACGATATGCTATTCTTCTTCGGGGAGCATATGGATGCTTTGCCTATCTATGAACGACTGGAAAACGGGATTCTGTCCCGGATTCCCGATGTAAATATCAAGGTCGCCAAGACCCAGATTACCTTTGCGGGCAGGCGGGGCTTTGCTTTCGTGTCCTTCAATCCCTGCCGGAAAGCAAAAGACCGCCCGGCGGTCTGGATGACGGTCACCTTCGGTCTGGGCTACCGCAAGGAATCCCCCAGAATCGATGTGGCGACGGAACCCTATCCGGGCAGATGGACGCATCATGTGATGGTGGGAAGCGTGGACGAAATCGACGAAGAACTGCTGGGCTGGATTCAGGAAGCGGCGGAGTTTTCTGCCGCCAAAAAAAGATAAGGAAGAAGACTATGGAATTTGGAATCAATCATTTCGAATGGACACGAAAGCCGGAGCGCTATACTGTGTCCGATGACAGGGTGGAGATCATTACCAGGCCGCATACCGATCTGTGGCAGAGAACCTATTATCACTTCCGCAACGACAATGCGCCGGTATTCCAGATGGAGACGGAAGAGAAATACTTTTCCTTTCTTGTCAGGACGGAGTTTGAAAGTAACCACCGTTTCGATCAGTGCGGTGTGGTCATGTATCTGGACAGCGAGAACTGGCTGAAGGGATCCATCGAGTACGAGAACGAAGAATTTCAACACCTTGGCAGTGTGGTGACCAACAACGGCTACTCCGACTGGGCCACTACCGCCATTGACGCTTCCGTCAAGTCGATGTGGTATCGCTTCAGTCGTCGGGAGGATGACTATTGCATCGAGTGTTCCACCGATGGGAAGCATTTCACGCAGATGCGGATTTGCCATATGTGGCATGGCGGCGGCAAGATCCGTTTCGGCATCTATGCTTGCAGCCCGGAGGATTCCTCGTTCAAGGCAATCTTCACCAATATGGCAATGACGCAGTGCCAATGGCTTGCCCACAATGGTCAGGCTCCGGATGAAGAAGGTTAAACGGTAAGAATGACCAACGAAAAAGTATTTGCCATGTCCTTAGCCAAGGTGTACCCCATGCTGATTGCCAAGGCAGAGCGGAAGGGGCGCACCCGGGATGAGGTGCAGAAAGTCACCGCATGGCTGACAGGATATACAAATGAACAGCTGGAACAGCGGCTGGAATCGGACATCACCTACGGCGACTTCTTTCGCAATGCCCCGGCGCTGAACCCTGCGCGAAAGCAGATTAAGGGTTCCGTCTGCGGCATAAAGGTGGAGACTATCTAAGACCCGCTGATGCAGGAAATACGGTATCTTGACAAGCTGGTGGACGAGCTTGCGAAGGGAAAGCCAATGGAGAAAATCATGAGGTAAAGACTATGTGGACCTGCCCGAAATGCGGAAGGAACTTCCGAAACAACAATCAAAGCCATTACTGCGGCAAAGCACCCCAGACCATTGAGGAATACATCCGGGAGCAGCCGGAAGAAGTGCAGCCGATCCTGCGGCAGCTTCAGGAAACCATCCATGCGGCGATCCCTGAGGCAAAAGAGAAAATTTCGTGGAGCATGCCCACCTTCTGGAAGGGGCGCAACCTGATCCAGTTCGCGGCATCCCAAAAGCATATCGGGCTGTATCCCGGTCCCGAGGCGGTGGAAGCCTTTGCTGACCGACTGGCATCGTTTCCCACCAGCAAGGGCACGATTCGCTTGCCGCTGAACCAGCCCATGCCGCTGGAACTGATTGCCGATATTGCACGGTGGTGCGAGGAAAACAATTGAGGTAACGCGATGCGAATGCTGTGCTACGGGGACTCCAACACCTATGGTTATGACCCGAGGGGCTTTTTTGGTGACCGCTACCCAAAGGAGAGCCGCTGGGTGGATATTCTGATGCAGCGCACCGGGTGGGAAATCCGGAATGAGGGACAGAATGGAAGGGAGATTCCCAGTCGTCCGTTTCAGTATCAGCGTGCCGGGGAGCTGCTGACGCAGAGTGCGCTGGATGTCTTCGCTATCATGCTGGGGACCAACGATCTGCTCCGGGGCTATTCTGCCGTAGAAACCTGCTCCCGCATGGAAGCGTTTTTGCGCTACCTTCAACCCAAGTGCGGACGGCTTCTGCTGATTGCCCCGCCGCCCATGAAACGGGGCGCGTGGGTTACGGAAGAAAACCTGATCGCGGAATCCGTGAAACTGGCAGAAGCGTATCAAGTCCTGTCTCAAAAGCTGGACATCGCCTTCGTGAATGCCGGGCAGTGGAATGTGGAGCTTACATTCGATGGTGTCCATTTCACGGAAGAAGGGCACCGTGCCTTTGCCGAGGGACTCTATGCGTACCTGACAAAATAAGCAAGACCAGGAACCGCAACGGCTCCTGGTCGATTTTTATTCCGCCAGCTCCCGCGTCAGCAGCATCCCGATCTGCACCCCATGTACAAACCCTGACCGCTCGTGCTCCCGGCAGAGGAAGCACACTGGGTTGATGATCTCGTCCATCTTCTCCAGTGGTACCCCGTTCATCAGCTGGTACAGCTCGTGAAATCCTGCCTTAATCTGCGCATCCGCCATGGGGTTGCACTCGCTGTAGGCTTCATAGAGAAGGTTCAGAACAGAATCCGCGTCCCCCAAATCCGGGGGATGGATATCCAAGCGGCGGCGCAGGGCTGAAAGGAAGTCGGTCATAGGAAACACCTCCTGAAAAGTTTGTGTGATGTTACCTCTGACTGGGGAAAATAGCAAGTCCAATTTACAAATAATTCCAAAACAGTTTGCAATTTCGACTTAGAGGGAGGTTCGGGATATGTTATAATCACGGTGGAGCATAGCAAAAAAACGGACAGGAAGTGAAGCCGATTGCAGGAAACCAAAATACATAACCCCGCACAGCACCGCGCAAAGGCAGCCGCCCGAACAGAGGGTGGCACTTTGCGCTGTATGTCTGTGCGGGTGTTTTCCTTTCCGGGCTACGAAGCGCTGTGCGCATACTCTAAAAAACGAAGGAGCTGATGAACATGGAGGCAGTTATCAACCATCGCGGACAAAAACCATGGAGGGTGAATGAACGAATCTATCTACAAAAGCTACGACGAACTGCCGCTGTTTCTGAATGCCAGAATGGTGGCGCAGCTGCTGGGGGTATCCCCGTCCTCTGCCTATGAACTGATGCACGAAAAAGGCTTTCCCGCTCTGCGGATCGGCAGCCGTCTGGTGGTTCCCAAGGCGGAACTCCAGAACTGGGTAAAGGAGCGGATGGGCCGATGAAGTATTGCCGCTATCCCAGCCGGGATGCCATCCGCAACTACTTCCCGCTTCCCAACGAGATTTTCCAGTTGGGGCTGACGCCGGGAGAGCTGGCGGTGTACGCATTCCTGCTGAAATGTGAGAACCGGGAGACCTACCAGTGCTACCCCAGCTACCGCACCATCGGGGAAGCGGTGGGCATGAGCCGCAACACGGTGAAAAAGCACGTGGACAGTCTGGTGGAAAAGCGGCTCGTCTATGCGGAGCAAACCACGGTGACGCTGAAGGACGGCACCAAGCGCAACGGGAGCCTGCTGTACACCATCCGGCCCATACAGGAAGCGAAGGAGTATTATGTGGAGCAGCAGGCAAAGGCCAACGAGATAGCACGGCTTAAAAAGCTTGCCACGCTTTGAGCCGATTGTGCGGGGCGTTTCCGATTTTCCTCCCCGGTAAGGGTGAGATACCACCCTGCCGGGGTTTGCCGAAATTGACGGCGGTTACGTGCCGGTTTGGACGCCACAGAGCCTGAATACCAGGGAAGACCCGAACGCACCCGCAGACAGACCCGATGCCCCGGTGATGCACCGCCGGGGCATTTTCCCGGAAAAGTTGGAAATATCGGGATTTGCGGATTTGGGGATTGGACGGAAGAAGAACGCAAAAGCGCAGGGTCGAAAAACAAGCAGGAGAAAGGATAGGCGTCGTCGCCTATCCGAGGGGTGACATTGTCGGGCAATGCCCGCCAAGAAAACGGGGGTTTACCGGGAATACAAGCCGTTTCCATAATAAAAGGACGAAATTCCAATAGGCGTCGGTAAACGGGGCTGTGGGTCGTGATAGGTGCCGTAGAACCGAATTCCCTTAGAGCCGCAACGTTTCCATGTGGGTCACAGACTGGGTCGACGCCATTTTCCCAGGAAAACTCTCAAAAAACCAACCAGGTTGAAAAGGAGGAAAATTGTTGGAAATTACGAATAGCTATCGCCATGTTTCTGTGGTAGTGTTGTGAGCTGACACAGGGGAGGGATGCACATGGCAAAACGAAGACCCGCAGGTGACGGACTGGTGCGCAAGCGCAGCGACGGACGCTGGGAGGGCAGAATCGTGGTGGGACACAAGGCCGACGGCAGTCCCATCTTTCGCTCGGTGTTTGCTAAAACCCAGGGGGAACTTCTGAAAAAGCTCCACAGCCGGATGGAGGAATATCGGGACGTGGAGCTGACGGAAGAATCCGGCTTGACACTGGGGCAGTGGCTGGATAAATGGCTGGCAGATTACATGACCCTGACCGTCCGGGAAAGCACCCTGAACAGCTATAAAAGCATAACGGAGCACCACATCAAGCCCCTGCTGGGGGACGAAAAAATCGGCTCCATCACCACCGCTGACATCCAAAAAATGTACAACTGGCTCCGGGAGAACGGGCGTGTCATCGAGCATTATGAGAAAGGGAATGCCCTGTCGGACAGCTTTATCCGCCGCGTTCACATGATGCTTCACGAGGCGCTGGACGTGGCGGTGCGGGAGCGGCTGATCCCGAAAAATCCCACCGAAGGAACCATCATTCCCAAAGTGAATTACGCGCCCAAACAGATTTTGACGGAGGAGCAGCTGGAAAAATTCATGGAAGCGCTGAAGCAGGACCCGCTGTGGTTTGACTTCTTCTACACAGAACTGACCACAGGAATGCGCCGTGGCGAGATCTGCGGTCTCAAGTGGCAGGACTTCGATGACAAGACCGGCAGGCTCCATATCCACCGCTCGGTGAGCAACCGAAAGGGCGGCGGCGTCCGGGTGGGAGAAACCAAAACAGAATCCGGCGCAAGAACCATCCTCCTGCCGCCCAGCACGGCGGAAATCCTGAAACAGCGGAAGAAGCAATCTTACAGCGAGTGGATTTTCCACAATCCCACGGTGCCGGAGCTGCCATTGAACCCGGCCAGCGCATACCGGCACCTGAAAACCCTGCTGAAAAACGCGGAGCTTCCCCTCATTCGGTTCCACGATTTGAGACATACGTTCGCGACCCATGCCCTGAACAGCGGCGTGGATGCCAAAACCCTGTCCGGAATTCTGGGACACACCAACGCATCCTTCACGCTGGATACCTACACCCACATGACCACGGATATGCACCGGAAAGCGGCAGGGGTTGTGGGCGGATTCCTGGACGAAATTATGTGAGGATGAAACATGGCTAAGAAACGAAAAAGTGGAACAGGAACCCTGCGGAAACGGAAGGATGGGCGCTGGGAGGGCCGGGTTGTCATCGGGTACGACGATAACGGGCTGCCGAAAACGAAAAACGTGCTGGGCAAAACTCGGACGGAATGTCTGGATAAGCTGAACAAGCTGCGGGAGGAATGCGCACCGCCCATCCGCAAGTGCCGGGAGGATATGCCCTTTGGGGATTGGATGGCGTTCTGGTATGAGACCTACTGCAAGCCCCAAATCAGCCCCAGAACACAGGAGGGTTACGCCGACCGGATCTACAAACACATCATCCCGGAACTGGGACAGATCCCGCTGAACAAACTGACCCAGAACGACTTGCAGCAGTTCTATGCCAGGCTGAAAACCAGCGGACGGCTGATCCGGGTGGAGCAGTTTGGCCCGGGACTTTCCGACCGCATGGTGCGGGTGTGCCACGCCAGCTGCCGTTCGGCACTGCAAAAAGCAGTGGACGAGGGGCTGATCCGCATCAATCCCGCCATCGGCTGCAAGCTGCCGCCCAAGAAGGGTCGGGAGATGCAGGTGCTGACCCAGGAGGAAATGCAGCGGTTTCTCATTCAGGCGAAGCAGGATGGATACTATGAATTGTTCCTGCTGGAGCTGGGAACGGGAATGCGACTGGGGGAGATTCTGGCACTGCAATGGACCGACCTGAATTTCAGAACTGGGGAGCTTCGGATCGATAAATCCATGTGCTATCTCGGCGGCAAGCTGCAAATCACCGAGCCGAAAACCAAGTCCTCCGTCCGTACCGTGATCCTGCCGGAGTCGCTTTTGGAAGTGCTGAAGCGGTACAAAGAGACTATCAATTCCCGCTGGATGTTCCCGTCTCCTGCGAAAGCGGACGCGCCTTTGACCCAGAATTTCGTGCGCCGGAGGATGCAGCAAACGCTGGAACGGGCGGGCTGTAAGGTGGTTCGTTTTCACGATTTGAGACACACTTTCGCGACCATGGCGCTGGAGCACGGCATGGATGTGAAGACCCTGTCCACCATCATTGGTCATGTTTCCTCGGCCACTACGCTGGATATTTACTCCCACGTTACCGACCTGATGCAGCAGCAGGCGGCAGTGAAAATTGACCGCCAGATCGGGAAAACCGACACGCCCATGCCCACCGAGGAGGCAAGAGCCAACGCCCAGAGGGTGGACTTCCAGCCAACCCCGTTCAAGCACCGCAAATCCGGC
Organism: Faecousia sp.; assembly: GCA_034113565.1. Taxonomy (GTDB): domain Bacteria; phylum Bacillota; class Clostridia; order Oscillospirales; family Oscillospiraceae; genus Faecousia. Next base: position 28,317 of record JAXEXE010000129.1, on the reverse strand, counting down.
ACCGGCGGTATCTACCAGTTAAATGACCATCTTTGGGAGGGGAAATACTCCCCCAGAGATGCCCACGGCAAGCGGATTTCTCGAAATGTCTACGCACACACCCGCGAGGAGTGTGAAGAAAAACTTGCTGCCATGATCGAGGAAATGAAACAGGAAATCGCGGCGGAGAAGGAGAAATTGAAAGCAAAGGTATGAAATGTGGGGTGACGGTTTCGTCACCCCACAACTGCTCATAACAGGATATATTCGTGGATCCCCAGTCCGAGCAGCCGGACGATCTCCAATTCATCCAAGGCATCGAATAGCGCATTATGGGTCTCCCGGTATGTACAATTCCCGGAGAGCAAACGGAGCATGGATTCCACGCCGTAACCCCGCTTCATGCGCCCGGTGCTGTAGCAGTCGGCGCAGGCGGGGATTTTGGGATTGTGCTGGCGGTAGATGGCAATGCGCATGATGTCGTACCAGTCAAAACACCGCAGCTCCGGCAGATGGTTTCGGTCAAAGCCCGCATTGTAGGCGAATAGGGAAGTCACGTCATACCGGCACAGCCACCCGGACAAATCCTCCATGGCTTCCTCGCGGGTGCATAGGATGGGCTTCACCGGAGTATCCAGAAACAGGGCATCATAAAACATACCGCCAACAGCGCATTCCTCGGACAGGATATGATATTTGGCGGCAACCGGCTGGAAGGTGTCCGCATCCGCAATCACGGTGCCGATGGACATAACCCGGTCTTCCCAGTTGGTTTCTGTGTCGATTACTGCAAAATAGCCCATGTATTCTCTCCTTTGTGGTCTCGGGAACAGTATACAGGAAAAGCAGCCGTGATGCAAGCTTTGCGATGCGGTAGACAAAGAAAATACTCTGTGGTATCCTATCAGCATGGAAAGGAGGCGGCCTATGAAAAAAAGGTACATAGTGGGAATCAGTCTCGTGGTGGTATTGCTGGCGATGGTGATTGGCTGGGGTGTGTATGTGGGCGACTACTACGCTGCGGAAGCCACCGCCGTCACGGCAATGGGTGGCAGCGAGAGGGTTTCCGTTCAGAAAATGGATAACATGACAGTATTCACTCCCGAAAATCCCGCAGCCGGGTTTCTGTTTTACCCCGGCGGGAAGGTGGAAGCCACTGCCTACGCACCGCTCATGCTGGCACTGGCGGAGCGGGATGTGCTCTGTGTGCTCATTCCCATGCCCTGCAATCTGGCGGTTTTGCAGCCCGATGCGGCGGAAGGTATTCCGGAGCATTTTCCCAGGATTGAGAGCTGGTACATAGGTGGTCACTCTCTGGGCGGCAGCATGGCGGCAGGCTACGCGGCAAAACACCAAGGGAAGCTTAATGGGCTTGTGCTTTTGGCGGCGTATTCCACAGCGGATTTGACAGATTCCGGGCTGGATGCGCTTTCGATCTATGGCTCCGAAGACGGCGTGCTGAATATGGAAAAATATGAAAGCAATCGAGGGAATCTCCCGGAGAATACAGTTGAAGTCATGATACCCGGCGGCAACCACGCGGGCTTTGGCTGCTATGGCCCGCAGAATGGGGATGGAGAGGCTGGCATTTCCTCTACCGAGCAGATACAGTACACGGCGGAGGTAATCACGGCATTTGTGCAGTAGAGACAGGCTCCACGGCAAGCACCGTGGAGCCTGTGAATTGTTAAAACACAAACTGCACCAGCAGCATATAACATGCCGTTCCTCCGGCAATGGACAGCAGCATTTGTCGCTTCCACAGATGCAGGAGAACCACCAGCGCAATGGAAATCAGTTCCGGCAGACCGTGACTCCCGGTGAAAAGGCTGACGTTTTTCAGGCAGTACACAACCAGCAGACCAAACACGGCCCCCGGCAATACACTACCCAGATAGTGTACGGCTTTTGGCGTGGGTTTCCCGGCGGGGAAGAGCAGGAAGGGAAGGAACCGGGTCAGCATGGTGCCCAGAACAATGACTGCAATGGTAAGGATTCTCTGAGTCAGCGTCATATCGCGACACCGCCTTTCTCCAATACTTTTTTCAGCAGCAGCAAAACACCGAGAATTGCCGCCATGGCTGGAATCATGAACTGATCCGGTCCGAATGCAATGAGACAAAGCGCCGAAAGCCCCAGCCCCAACAGAGAGCTGACATGGCTTTCCTCCTTGAGCCACTGCTCCAGAAAAATCACCACAAACATGGCGGTCATGACAAAGTCCAGACCCTCCGTGTTAAAATGAATCAGGGAGCCGAAAATGCCGCCCATGGTGGCGCCGCAGACCCAGTACAGCTGGTTGAGCAGGGTGACAAAGAACATGAAGAGACCTTTGTCCACCCCCTCCGGCACCTGTGCGGTGCAGTTGATGGAAAAGCTCTCGTCGCACATTCCGAAAATCAGGTAGATTTTTTTAAGCCCGGTGCCCCGGTACTTGTCCAGCATGGCAATTCCATAGAACAGATGCCGGGCGTTCAGCATCAGGGTCATGGCCAGCGCCTGTACGGGATTGAAGGCTCCAAGAAGCAGATTGACGGCCACGAATTCCATGGAACCGGCGAAGATCGTCATGCTCATGAGCATGGGATACCAGAAGGAAAAGCCGGACACATTCATGTAAATGCCGTAGGTCATCCCCAGAAAGGTAAACCCGGCAAAAATGGGGATGGTATAGGGAAAGGCCGCCTTCAGGGCGGTCAGGTACTTATTGTTCTGGGACACGCATTGATCCTCCGGGGAAAAATGTATTTTCAGACAGTATAGCGGAAAAGAGTCGGAAATGCAAGGTTTAATGCTTTACAATGATGGCTTTTGGGAGTATCATGGAAAAGAAATCATTGAAACGGAGGAAACACAATGGAACGTGTATGCAACTTTCTGAAGGATGCGGGAACCTACTATCTGGCAACCGTGGAGGGCGACCAGCCCCGGGTCCGTCCATTTGGCACCGCCCACATTTTTGAGGGCAGACTGTACATCCAGACCGGCAAGGTGAAGCCCGTTTCCAAGCAGCTGATGGCCAACCCTAAGGCCGAGATCTGCGCCTTCCACAACGGCACATGGGTGCGCGTTGCAGGCGAGCTGGTGGAGGATGACCGTGTGGAAGCCCGGAAATCCATGCTGGATGCCTATCCCAGCCTGCGGAAAATGTACGACGAAAACGACGGTAACACTCAGGTGTTTTATTTCAAGAACGCCACCGCGACCTTTTCCTCTTTCACCGCCGCCCCTGAGACGGTTACGTTCTGATGTTGTTTGCAAGAAAAAGGAAAAAGTGCGCCTATGACCGGGAAAATCAGAAGCCGGTGATTCGGTCGAGTATCTGCACCGGAGAGCAGGTGGCTGGGTTCAAGAATATCCACACGGGGAAATTCAGTGAGGTTATGCTGATTCGCAATGGCGGCGATCTGAAGGAGTTTCTGGAAGAATATGATGTCTCCGAAGCGGATATTGCAACGGAATATTAGACGCTGAAAAATGTCAAGGCCGCCAGCTTTCCTCACGAAAACTGGCGGCTTTGGTCCGAGTGGGGAGATTCGAACTCCCGGCATCTTGAACCCAAATCAAGCGCCCTACCAACTGGGCCACACCCGGATATGAAGTTGAGGGTATCTTCCAAAAGTGGTCAAACATGTGGTCAAAGGCTAATCTAGACCAAAGCGGGGGAGAAGTCAAGGGGAAAAAGTGCCAGCGTCGCAATGGGTTTTCGGGTTAGCGGGATTTTGCTGCCGGTTTGGTGCTCCAGCACCCAAACCAGGCGCCCTACCAACTGGGCCACACCCGGATATTCAACTGGATCAACGCGTTCATTATACACGAATTCCTGAAAAAAGCAACCCCCAATCCTGAAAATAGGACAGCGGCATGGAAAAATGTATGGAAATGATTGCAATTTAACGGAGTTTGTGGTAAACTATCCCGGTATGTCAAAAAATGGGAGGGTAACCTGTGAGAAGAATTTGTGCGTTGCTGCTGACGGCGCTGATTTTATGCGGATGCGCGAAGATAGATGATACACCGGCGGTTGAAACTGCAACTCCGGCGGAAACCGTACCTGCGGCGACTGTCCCATCGGACGGCGACCCGAAGAATGTGACCTGCAAGGGCAGCTATACCGGGCAGGGGAAGGAACAAACGGTCATTGCCAGTGTGGGAAAGCGGACGCTCACCAACGGTCAGCTGGCGGCGTGGTATTGGGCTGAGGCGGCGCAGTACTGTCAGACCAAGGGGCAGGACGCACCGGATCATGCGGCCCCGCTGGACACTCAGCGCTGCGGCGTGGATGATGCCGTGAATAGCTGGCAGCAGTATTTTCTGCGGCAGGCGCTGAACGCATGGCATACGGCGGCGGCGCTGAATGAGCAGAGCGCGGATGTCCCGCTGGAAACGGAGGAGGCCTATCAGCCTGACGATCATCTTTATGAAGAGTATATGCAGGGAATGCCGGCAACAAAGTATTTGTATGGCTACGATCCCTATTATTCGCCCAACTCCATGCACCAGGCGTACCTGGATGCCATTCCTGAAACCCTGAACGCGCTGGCGCAGGAAAAGAACTGCGCGGATACGGATGCGTTGGCCCGGCAGGCGTTTGGTACCGATACGCAGAGCCTGACACAGATGGTGGAGGAACTGAACCGGGCGTATATGTACTTTACCCAGTTGACTTACGACCTGCCTCAGGAGGAGACGGAAGAGGCGGTCAACGGAGAGTATTGTGTAAATTTCCGGCATATTCTGCTGAAGACGGAGGGAACGACTGCGGAGGAAGCCATAGCGGCATTTCAGGAGAAGGCTGCCGCCCGGGTCAAGCCTCTGACCAATCAGGAAAAGCAGCGGGAGAGCACCTTCGCGGATCTGGCCCACTGGTATTCTGAGGATTCCGCCTCCGCGCTGGACGGCGGTGCCTACCGGCGGGTTCTGAAGGAGCAGCTTCCTCAGGACATTGCGGCATGGTGCTTCGCGCCGGAGCGCCAGCCGGGGGACACCACCGTGATCAACGGCGAGGATGGCGTACACATCCTCTATTTCTCCGGGAAGGAATCTGTTTTGGAGGTGGAAGCGGCGGAGCAGGCCCAGCGGGATGCGCAGACAGCGCTGATTCAGAAGGCAAAGGAAGCCTACCCCATGGAGGTCACCTACGATGATATCGTTCTGCCGGAGGCGGAAGCGCTGGTTTCTTCCGATGAACTTCTGTATCCGGACATCGCCCATGAGCGGTTCCCGGAGATTCCCCTGTATTTACAGCAGGATTACCCCACCACCATGTATGGCGGCTGGCCCATCCGCACCAACGGCTGCGGCATCACCTCCATGGCGATGGTGGCCTCCTATATGACGGATGAACTGATGTCCCCGCCGGAAATGTGCCGGCGCTTTGGCGGCTACAGCCACCGCCACGGGACTGACGGTATGATCTTTTTCAAGGAATCCCCGGGCATGGGCTTCTATCTGATCGAGCAGACCTATGACCCGACGGTGGCCTGGCAGGGATTGGAGGATGGTCATGTGGCAATTTCCGTCCAGCATCCGGGCTATTGGACACGGGCGGGGCACTACATTGTGCTTCAGGAGATTACGGAGGACGGCATGGTTCGGGTGCGGGATTCCAATATTTACAACTACAGAAGAATCAGCAATCACATCAACGATGAGCATACCTGGGGCAGCATCACCAGCGCCGGTTCCGGCTTCTGGGTCTTTGACTACAAGATCACGCGGCTCCCTGCCTGCTCTCGCTGCGGCGAACCGGAAAAGACCTCCGGCGGACTTGTGACAGATTACTACTGCCGCAAGTGTGCTCCCGCGCAGCTTCGGCGCGGTACATATCTGGAATCACTTGCTGACTGAAACAGAACGGCGTCCGGGAATTCCCCGGGCGCCGTAGTTTTGCAGCGAAACTGCATTTTTCCGATGTTATCATATCTGTTTGGTTTTGGCCTGTGAGAAAACGAGCTACCTTAATACTGCGCCGCTTCCGCGCTCTTGAGCTGCAATTGCAGCTTGTCCGCAATCAGGGCGATGAACTCCGAATTGGTGGGTTTTCCCTTGGTATTGCTCACTGTGTAGCCGAAGAATTTTTGCAGGGTGTCCAGGTCGCCCCGGTCCCACGCGACTTCAATGGCGTGCCGGATCGCCCGCTCCACTCTCGACGGCGTGGTGCCGAAGGTTTTTGCGACCTCCGGGTACAGTACCTTGGTGATGGCGTTGATTACATCCATGTCGTTCACGGCAATGATGATCGCCTCCCGCAGATACTGGTAGCCCTTGATATGGGCGGGGACGCCAATCTCGTGGATGATATTGGTTACAAGAGTCTCAATGCTGACCTTGTCAGAACGGCGGGCGGCAGGATACCGAAGGCTCTCCCCACCTCGGATTTCCTCCAACCGCTCAACCAGCGCAGCCATGTCGCAGGGCTTCAGCATCAGGTAGCGGACGCCTAAGTTTGCCGCTGCTGTGGAAACGTACTCCGTAAGAAAAGCGGAGGTTGCCAGTGTGATTGGTTTATGCTCCATATTCGCAATGGATTTGAGGACGCTGATTCCGTCCTTCTTCGCCAGCATTAGGTCGAGTACCAGGATATCCGGCTTTTTCTCTTCGATCATGCGAATTGCCTGCTCCCCGTCGCCGGCAGTTCCCAAAACTCGAAAGCCGTCGGCGCGCTGCAGAGCAGCAGTCAGACCGGAACAAAAGTCCTCGGCGCTGTCGGCGATAAATACCGTTGATGTGTGTTCCATACATACCTCTCCTGTCATGTAGAATTCTCCCCAGTTCACGGCGTAACTGCCATGTGCGACAATAAAAGAATACCACGATATGTTGTAATTTGCAAGTGGAATCCGCAACAATCGTTCGTCAAACATCGACAATCTGTGATTAAATTGTAAGAAAATGTAACTTTTTCGAAGAATCGTGTCGAAAAATGGCGGAGGATCGAACGGTTGACGCCTGCAACTTTTTGATGTAAAATCATTAGCAGTCGATTTTTCAGTGAAAAATGGAGGAGAAGCCCACAATGAAAGAACAGATTGAGAGACTGCGGGCATTTCTGGACGCCTCTCACAGCGTCTATCACGCGCAGCATTTTCTGAAAAGAACGCTGGAAGAGGGGGGCTATACCCGCCTGCCGGAACAGGCGGACTGGCGTTTGGCGCCCGGCGGAAAATACTATGTGGAGCGGGGCGGCTCTGCTCTGGCGGCGTTCCGAATCCCGGAAGGGCAGCCGACAGGCTTCCTGATGAGTGCCAGCCACCTGGACCGACCCTGCTTTAAGGTCAAGGAGAACTTTGAATTGAACGGGGCCTGCCTTCGGATGGCGGTGGAACGCTACGGCGGGCAGATTCTGCATACCTGGCTGGACAGGCCTCTGTCGGTTGCCGGGCGGGTTACGGTGGAAACGGACCGGGGCGTGGAGAACCGCCTGGTGGATATTGACCGGGACCTTCTGCTGATTCCCAGCGTCGCCATTCACATGAATCGGCAGGTCAACGACGGGTATCATTGGAATCCGGCGGTGGATATGCTGCCTCTGCTGGGAGGAAAAGACAGCGCCGGAAGGCTGGCGGCGGAATTGGAACGGCAGGCAGGTGGGAAAATTTTGGGCCACGACCTGTATCTCTATGTCCGGCAGAAGTCTTCCGTCTGGGGCGCGGATGGGGAGTACATTTCCTCCGCCGCGCTGGACGATCTGGAATGCGTCTGGGGCTGTGCCCGGGGCTTTTTGCGCGCGGGGACATCCGGCGCGGTGCCGGTACTGTGCGCGTTTGACAGCGAGGAGGTCGGTTCCGGCTCGGTGCAGGGCGCGGGCTCCACGCTGCTGTCGGACGTGCTGGAGCGGATTTGCGAGAGCATGGGCTGGAATCTGAAACGAATGCTGGCCCAGTCCTTTGCCGTTTCCGCGGACAATGCCCATGCCGTGCATCCCAATCATCCGGAGCTTGCCGACCCCTCCAACGCGCCCGTGCTGGGCGGCGGTATCGTGCTGAAATACAACGCCAACCTGAGCTACTGTACCGACGGCATGTCCGCCGCCGTGTTCCGCAGGATATGCAGAAACGCGGGCGTGAACGTGCAGAGCTACTGCAACCGGGCGGACATTCCCGGCGGCTCCACGCTGGGACGGATTTCTCTTTCCCATGTCAGCGTTCCCACGGTGGATATCGGCCTGCCGCAGCTTGCCATGCATTCCTGCTATGAGACGGCGGCGGTTTCGGATGCCGCCGATTTGGAAAAAGCCATGACAGAATACTATGGCAGCAGGCTGATTCTGGAAGGGGACAGCTGCCAAATCGACAGGTAATGGCAGAATCAACAAAAACAGAAGGAAAAAACTGTGAAAACCCACTGTTGCTGGATGGAGAATAATATGATATCATTTGTTTATCCAGGTGAATTGCGTCTACTCCACTACCCTAGGCGCCGTTCGCTGAATTAAAGGAGGATAAATCCGTCTGACTCACGGTGTGGCAGTGTGGAGACCTGTCATAATGCTCCCGGATTATTTTTACTGTCCGGGTATGCGAGAACGCACGCGAAAATGGTAGGTGCGTTTAGAGTCGAAAAACGTATGGCAAGCTTAACCCTGAAGAACATCAAAAAGGTCTATCCCTTCAACGGCGACGATGCCAAGAAAAAGAAGAAGGGCGAGCCCGAGAAGAAGACCAACCTGCAGATCACGGACGAGGGCGTCGTGGCAGTTCAGGAGTTCAACCTGGACATCGCCGATAAGGAGTTCATCGTTCTGGTCGGACCTTCCGGCTGCGGTAAGTCCACCACTCTGCGGATGATCGCCGGTCTGGAAGAGATTTCCGGCGGCGAACTGTACATCGGCGACAAGCTGGTGAACGATGTGGCCCCCAAGGACCGCGATATCGCCATGGTCTTCCAGAACTACGCCCTGTACCCCCACATGACCGTTTATGATAACATCGCCTTCGCCCTGAAGCTGCGCAAGATGCCCAAGGACGAGATCGATAAGAAGGTCAAGGAAGCAGCTGAGATTCTGGATATCACCCAGTACCTGGGCCGTAAGCCCAAGGCTCTGTCCGGTGGTCAGCGTCAGCGTGTTGCCATTGGCCGTGCAATCGTCCGGGAGCCCAAGGTTCTGCTGATGGACGAGCCCCTGTCCAACCTGGACGCCAAGCTGCGTAACCAGATGCGTGCTGAGATCATCAAGCTGCGTCAGCGCATCAACACCACCTTTATTTACGTTACCCACGACCAGACCGAGGCTATGACGCTGGGCGACCGCATCGTCATCATGAAGGACGGCTTCATCCAGCAGATTGGCACTCCTCAGGAAGTGTTCAATCATCCTTACAACCTGTTCGTTGCTACCTTCATCGGCACGCCTCAGATGAACCTGTTCGAGAACGCCAAGCTGGTTAAGGAGAACGGCAAGTACGTTGTCAAGCTGGACGCTCTGAGCGTTGAGCTGTCCGAGGAGAAGCAGGCGAAGCTGGCTGCCAACAATGTTGCCGAGCAGGATGTGGTTCTGGGCGTCCGTCCTGAGCACATCACCTTGGGTACCGAGGGCATCGAAGGCAAGGTCGACGTGTCCGAGCTGATGGGCTCTTCTGTCCACCTGCATGTGACCAGCATGGGCCGCGACGTGGTCATGGTTGTTTCCACCATGAACATGACCGGCGCGGAAGTCGCCGCCCTGTCCAACGGCAATACCGTCAAGTACACCTTCCCCGGTCACGTGTGCCACCTGTTCTCCAAGGAGACCGGCATCAACCTGGAAGCCTGATCCGTACATCTGAAAAGACCCGCCGCAAAGTGCGGTGTCCATAAGGCAATTAACAGCCACAGCAGTTTGCCCTGCTGTGGCTGTTCTTGCATTTTCCTCTGTTATGTGATAATATGGAACCGTACAGACCTGCAAATTGAAATTTGTCATTTTTGCTGTGGATGGTGGAAGAATAATGAAAAAGATATCAATAGTAACAATAGTTACAATTATATTATATTTTTATCGGCAGCATCGTTTCTGATTACAAAAACAGATGTTGCATTAACCCTATGGGAATTATTTACAGTAATCGGTGCAATAGTTTATCTTGTGTTTTTTGCTTGTTTGAGTGAGAAACTAAGTTTTGATGGCTTGTATAAGAGACTATCAAGTATATTTATGACATGTGCTCTTGTTTTGACGAGCGTTGCTCATACTGTGAATATAACGGTTTTGTCGAACGGATTCAAAAGCGCACATACGGGGTAAGCTCCGTATGTGCGCTCCGCGAAACGGAACACCCTGGACACATGAATGTCTGGGGCGTTTTGCGTCACTGCGTTTCACGCGAGGATTTGCATCCCTTGCGCCGCTTATGGCAAAAGGCGTGACCACTTTCGTCACGCCTTTTGCATGTTTTACAGTCTTACGACCAACGCCAAAAGGCGGATCTTTTATGTACAGATATCGCGTTTCTCTTTGCGGGAGTTACGATTCTCCAAGAGGAACCGGCAGGGGCCCAATGGATACCCACTCAGATGAGGCGTCTTCCGGGTCTGCTGCCTGCAGCTGAAGCGTCAGATCCGTGATCTGCTCAAGCCGCTGCAGCCCCATGTCTTCCAGAGCGAACAGGTGCATTCCGGCTACCGTTCGGGTCTGGGCGGGCAGTTCACACCAAAAACTCAGATCCGCTTCCTTCTCGTTTACCATGGCCTGCTGCAAGTAGAATGCGACAGGATGTTCCGAGGCGTTTTCCAGATAGAGCAGCAGTTTGCCCTGGGAGACATCCTCCTGATCATAGCTGCTGGGCTGATACCCCTGGAATACCACGCGCAGCTCGGTGTCCTCATACAGCACATCCCCCTGATCCGGGTCGGACTGGACGAAGTCCGGTATGGTTTTCGCGTTCAGGTACAGAGGACCGATTTCGGCTACGTTTTTATAGCTGTCAGAATCGTAGGCAAGCAGACAGATGGACATGGTCTGTACCGTTTCAATGCCGGAGTAAGCCAACTCCTCTTCATCCAGAGAAAAATCCGCCTGACCTGTATGCCCTTTGCGGACATTGCAGCTGAAATGGGTTCTGTCCAGCAGATAGCCGTTGACAATTACCTGATTTGCGTACAGCGTCAGGTTCTTTTTCGTATTGTTGCGCAGGGATATGGAAAAGCCATCCCCATATTCCTGTCCATCCTTCCAGTTGGTCGTGATCGTGATTCCGTCTTCCGCGTAGAGGGTGGTTTCAAAGTCAGGCGACCCCTGTTCGGAGAGTTCCGCGATGGTTCTTACGGACTCAGCGACCGGGCTGTGAAGAATAGCGCTCAGAATGCCGACGCCGGCGGCAACAACTATCAGCGTCAGAATCAGGGGCAGGACGGAACGCTTTTTTGTCCTGCGGTCGCAGCCGAGGGGGTCTCTGCGGGGGATGGGCTTTCGGGCCGTATCCTCTATAACCAGAGGCTCGCCGGTGTGGGTGTGGAGTCCGTGAGAGAGTTCCTCCGAGAAATTCTCATATAGACAGACCTTGCAGCGCCTGCCGTTGTAGGGCTTCCCGCAGCTGGGGCAGATCTGTTTTGCCATAGGAGCAGTCTCCTTTCTTTTTGCTTTCATTATAACAATCTGACGACAACTGTGTCAATCTCAAAGTTGCGGCCGCCGAAGCCGAATGCCTGAAAAGTTCGGATTTGTTTGGCCTGAGATTAACCTGATTCTGTTCCGGGCATAATAGGAACTATCAGACAATAAGGAAAAATTCCCCATTTTTCGCTGGTTATTACTTGACAAAAAAGGGAATTGACAGTATTCTATAAAGGTATGGGGTGGGATGGAAACGTTTCACTTTTCCGATCATCCGTTTTATGGGCACCCCATGGTATTTTGTAGCTGCAACCGCCTTCGCGGTTTGAAACAATGGCGAAACCCCGACGATATTATGGAGGCTGAAAAGATGAATCTGAATTGTGTGAACATCCTGAAGTGGACGGAAGCACAGCTGAAGTACACTTACGACGTATCCCTGAAGGACGCGACCCCTCAGGAACTGCATGAGGCTCTAGGTCAGGCGGTCATGATGGCGATTTCTGATAATTGGAGCCATGCCAAGAAGACCCGTATGCACGAGCGTAAGGCTTATTATATTTCCGCTGAGTACCTGATCGGTCGTCTGGTCTACAGTAACCTCTTCAATCTGGGAATCTTAGACGAGATGAAGAAGCTGTTTGCCGAGCGGGGCGTGGATCTGGCGGTTCTGGAGGATATCGAGGATGACGCGCTGGGCAACGGCGGTCTGGGCCGTCTGGCGGCCTGCTTCCTGGACAGCGCCGCTTCCACCAACATCCCCCTGTCCGGCTATGGCCTGCGCTATAAATTCGGCCTGTTCAAGCAGAGCTTTGACGGCAACGGCAATCAGGTGGAGAAGGCGGATGACTGGACCAAGTTTGGCGATCCCTGGTCTTACCGCCGCTACAACCACACTGTGAAGATTCACTTCCCCGACCACACCGTTCTGGCGGTTCCCTACGATGTGCCCATCATCGGCTATGACACCAATAATGTGGGCACCCTGCGTCTGTGGCAGTGCGAGGCCGAGGAAGAGCTGAACTTCGACGCTTTCAACTCTCAGGATTACCTGCGGGCTCTGGACGCCAAGAACAAGGCCGAGGACATCACCCGCGTGCTGTATCCTAACGACTCCACCTGGGATGGCAAGCGCCTGCGTATCAAGCAGCAGTATGTGCTGTCCTCCGCTTCCCTGCAGGATATGATCCGCACCTTCAAGATTGCCCACGGCAACGACCTGAGCCGCTTCGGCGAGTTCTATGCCGTGCAGCTGAATGATACCCACCCGGCCATGTCCATCCCTGAGCTGATCCGCCTGCTGGAGCTGGAGGGCATGAGCTTTGACGATGCTTTCAAGGTGGCCCAGAAGACCTTCTCCTACACCAACCACACCGTCATGGGCGAGGCGCTGGAGAAGTGGCCTCTGGATTTGATGCGCAGCGTGGTTCCCGAAATCGTGGATATCATCTGCCAGATCGATGCCAAGCTGAAGACTGAGCATCCCAACCTGTTTATTATCCGGGACAATGTGGCCCACATGGCGAACCTGTCCGTCTACGTGGGCAGCTACGTCAACGGCGTCGCGGAGATTCACACCCAGATTCTGAAGGACGACTGCTTCAAGGATTGGTACAACGTCTATCCTGAGCGGTTCCAGAATAAGACCAACGGTATTACCCCCCGCCGCTGGATTGGCCTGTGCAACCCGGAACTGACGGATATGGTCCGGCAGAAGGTGGGCGGCGACTTCCTGAAGGATCTGGAGCTGATCGGCGGCCTGAAGGATCAGGTGAGTGATGAGACGGTAGCCCAGTTCAACGCCATCAAGCGCAAGAAGAAGGAGCAGCTGTGCCACGTCATCGCCAAGCACGAGGGTATCATGCTGAATCCTGACTTCATGTTTGATGTTCAGGTCAAGCGCCTGCACCTGTATAAGCGCCAGCTGATGAACATTCTGTCCGTTGTGGACATCTATTTCCGCCTGAAGGAGGGCCGCTTGCCCGACTTCTATCCCACCGTGTTCATTTTCGGCGCAAAGTCCGCTCCCGGCTATATGGACGCCAAGTCCGTCATCCGCTACATCAATCGTGTGGCCCGGATGATCAACAGCGATCCCGCCGTTGCGGATAAGATGAAGGTGGTCTTTGTTCAGAACTACAACTGCTCCTACGCAGAGCACATCATCCCCGCTGCGGATGTATCCGAGCAGATTTCTCCTGCGGGCACGGAGGCCTCCGGCACCGGCAACATGAAGCTGATGCTCAACGGCGCTGTGACTCTGGGCACGCTGGACGGCGCCAATGTGGAGATTGCTCAGGAAGCGGGCATGGAAAACGAGTATATCTTCGGTCACACCGTGGAGCAGATCAATGCGGGCCGCAGCACCTACTATCCCCGCGGCATCTACGACAGCAATGCCGACCTGCGCCGTGCCATCAATACGCTGGTGGACGGCACCGTGCCTACCGACGACGGTCTGCGCAACCTGTTCCATTCTCTGCTGGACTGGGGCGAAAACTCCGACCAGTACCGGCTGCTGCTGGACTACGAATCCTATCTGGATGCCAAGCTCCGCGCCAACCGGGACTATGCCGACCGCATGGCCTTCGGCCGCAAGTGCCTCCAGAACGTGGCTTCCGCCGCCAAGTTCTCCTCCGACCGTACCATTCGTCAGTACGCTGAGGAAATCTGGCACATCAAACCCATCCAGTACTAAGCGCTTCTTCCAAATCCCCGGATTCCTTTGGAATCCGGGGATTTTTGCGCGCATTTTACACATAGTTTGCAAAGGCCGGGAAATACTACCTCCAGAAAAGGCGGTGGTTATGATTGGAGGAATTCTCCTGTAAAACAAGAATCCTGTCGGGACCGGGGGCGTGCAGCGCGCTGTCCACCATGGGGGCCAGGCGGTTGTTTCTGGTCACAGACCCGTTCTTCGTGAAAAACGGAACGGCGGAGCGCATCATCGGGCTTGCAAACTGTCAGGAATCGGAGGTATTTGACAAGGTACAGCCGGACCCCACAGTGGAGCTGGCAGCGGAGGGGACGGCCCGGCTTCGGGCCTTTGCGCCGGACCTGCTGGTGGCCCTTGGCGGCGGCAGCGCCATGGACTGCGCTAAGGCCATGGCTTTTTTCGCAAAAGGAACTTATAAAACGGTGGCAATTCCCACAACGTCAGGCTCAGGTTCGGAGGTGACGGATTTTGCCATTCTGACCCACGACCATGTGAAGCACCCGCTGGTGGATAAACGCATCCGTCCGGACGTGGCGATTCTGGACAGCGATCTGCTGGCAGAGCTGCCAAAGAGCCTGATCGCGGAGACGGGCTTTGACGTGCTGACCCACGGGGCGGAAGCCTACGTTGCCCGGGACGCGGGGACCATCACGGATTTATATGCCCGTGAGTCTTTTTCCAGCGCCTTCGCGGCGCTGCCGGCGTCTTATGCGGGAAACACGTCGGTTCGGCTGAAGGTGCATCTGGCGGCGACCATGGCGGGCATGGCATTTACGCAGGCGGGGTTGGGACTGTGCCACGCCCTGTCCCACAGCCTGGGGGGTATGTTCCATGTTCCTCATGGGCGGCTGAATGCCATTATTCTGCCCGCTGTGATCGGCTGCAACGCGCACGTCGCGTCAAAGAAGTATGCGGAGCTGGCCCGCGCGGCGGGCATGGGCGGCAGTGTGGACACCATTGCCGTCCGAAATCTGAAAAACGGCCTGATTCGCCTGCGGCGGGAGCTGAACCTGCCGGAGACGCTGGTACAGGCCGGGGTAGACCCCCGAAGTGTCTGGCGGAATGCGGACGAAATCGTGAAGGCGGCGCTGGCAGACCCCTGCTGCCAGAGTAATCCCATGCCGGTGGAGGATTTTCTGGTGCGCCGTATCCTGGAAGAGGTGACAGGCCGTGTCTGAGTGCCTGCTGAGTGTGGGACTGGACGTGGGCACCACCTCTACCCAGCTGGTAGTCTCCCGGTTGACTGTGGAAAACCGGGCATCCAGCTTTGCCGTACCGGATATGGATATTACGGAACGAAGCGTCCTGTATAAAAGTCCGGTCTATTTTACCCCGCTGCTGAATGAAAGCCATGTGGATGGGGCGGCGATCCGCGCCATCGTGAAGGCGGAGTACCAGAATGCGGGCATCCGCCGGGAGGACGTAGACACCGGGGCCATCATCATTACCGGGGAGACCAGCCGGAAGGAGAATGCCCGGGCGGTGCTGGATGCCCTGTCGGATTACGCCGGAGACTTTGTGGTTGCCACTGCCGGGCCGGATCTGGAGAGCGTACTGGCGGCGAAGGGAGCCGGCGCGGTGGAGCTTTCCCGAACCGCCGGCAAGCCTGTGCTTCATATGGACATCGGCGGCGGCACCAGCAATCTTGCCTATATTGCGGATGGAAAAATCGTCCGCACCGGCTGCCTGAACGTGGGCGGACGGCTGATAAAATTCGACCAGAATCAAACGATCACTTACGTTTCCGGGGTGTTGTCCGGAATCTTTCACCGGAAACCGGGAGAAACCGCCACACAGCCGGAGCTTTGCAAGCTGGCGGAAACACTGACGCAGGCCCTGGAAATGGCGGCAGGTCTTCGGGAGCCCACCGATTTGATGGAGAAACTGCTCACCGAAGAAACGGGACAGAAATGGAACCCGCCGAATGGGGGAGTGGTGCTGTCCTTTTCCGGTGGAGTTGCCGACTGCATTGCGCAGGATACACCGTGGGATCAGTTCGGCGATCTGGGGCCGATTCTTGGCAGGACCATTCGCGAAAGCCGCCTGTGTCAGGGGGAATATGCGCTGGGCCGGGAAACCATCCGGGCCACGGTGATCGGCGCGGGCAGCTACTCTACCCAGCTTTCCGGCAGCACCGTCTACAGCCAGAATGTCTGCTTCCCTCTGAAAAATCTCCCGGTTGCTCGGAAAAACAGCGAATTTCACGAAGGTTCCGTGGTGCTTTCCCTCCCCGGAGCGCTGCCGCCGACCTATGCCCAGGTACGGGCAATTGCGCAGGAGCTGGCCCAAAATAACCCGCCGGAGCTGTATATCTGTCTGGAAGCGGACATGGCAAAGGCGCTGGGGCAGGCGCTGGCGGCGAGACTCTCTCCCGATGCCCGCATTCTGTGCATTGACCGGATTCACGTGGGAGAGGACAGCTATCTGGACATCGGGGAGCCGGTGGGCGGCGCGTTCCCGGTGGTGGTAAAGACACTGGTGTTGGAAAGGAGAAGCACATGAACAAACAGGAACTGACCGCCATGGTTGCGGAAATCTTAAGCACGATGGATGCCCCGCCCATGGTGAAAGCCGGGGAGTACCGTCCGACGGCGCCCCAGCCGGAGGCGAAGGATACCCATTACCACGACGGCGATTTCGTGCCGGATGTAAGTGCGCTGGATTTGCGAAAGCTGTATTTGACCGAAAATCCGGAAAATGGGGAAAAATTTCGGAAAATGAAGGAGCGTACCCCTGCCCGTCTGGGCAGCGGCAAGACAGGGCCCCGCTATAAGACCCTGACCATGCTGCGCTTCCGCGCCGACCATGCGGCGGCACAGGACGCGGTGTTTTCTCAGGTGCCGAAGGATTTTGCTCAGAAAAACGGCATGGTGGAGGTACAGACCCGGTGCCAAAGCAAGGACGAGTATCTGACCCGCCCGGATCACGGACGGTGTTTTGACGAAGAAAACCAGAAAAAAATCCGCGCCGCCATTCCCGGCACCCCCCGGGTGCAGATCGTAGTAGGGGACGGCCTGTCTTCCGCTGCCATTACCGCCAATGCCATGGACTGCATGGAGGCCCTTCGGGAGGGCCTGAAACTAAAGGGCATCGATCCGGGTACGCCCATATTTGTGCGCTATTGCCGGGTAGGCGCGGGGGATGCCATTGGCGACATCACCGGCTGCGAGCTGGTGTGTATGCTGGTGGGGGAGCGTCCGGGACTGGTGACGGACAAGAGCATGTCTGCCTATATCACCTACAAGCCCCACACCGGCGTGTCGGAATCTGCCCGGACGGTGGTTTCCAACATCCACGCTCAGGGCACCCCTGCCGTGGAAGCCGGCGCCCACATTGCAGGCCTGATTGAAACGATTCTCAGGAAGCAGGTTTCCGGCGTGGGCCTGCACATGGAGGCAGGGGTATGATCCCGGTTCAGGTTTTGGCGGTTCGTTACCTTGCCAACGCAAGCCCTGCGCTGTGTCAGGCCCTGGGCGCGCCCAAGGGATACCCAGCGTTGGGACTTCTGACCACGGACTGCGATGATGCCACCTATATTGCGCTGGACGCGGCAACCAAAGCCTCGGAGGTGGAGGTAGCCTACGCCCGGAGCTTCTATGCAGGAGCCTCCAACGCCTCCACCCCCAACGCCGGGGAGGTCATCGGCATCCTTGCCGCCCAGACGCCGGGGGCTGTGCGCAGCGGCATGGAGGCGGCGCTGTCGGAACTGCACCGGGTGGGCTTTGAGGAAACGCATAAAGTGCCGTATCTTGCACACACTGTCAGCAGCGTGGGTACGTTTCTATCCAAGGAAGCGGGGGTTCCTGTGGGTTCGGCGCTGGCATACCTGATCGCCCCGCCGTTGGAGGGGATGTACGCCATGGACGCGGCAATGAAGGCAGCGGATGTGAAGTTATGTAAACTATACGCCCCGCCCAGCGAGACGAATTTTGGCGGCGGCCTGCTGTCCGGTACCCAGAGCGCCTGCGACGCCGCCTGTGCGGCCTTCGCCTCTGCGGTGGCGGAAGCGGCGGAAAGACCGGTGGAACATGGCTGATTTACGAAAGGATGGACGAAAAATGGATACGAATTCTCTTGGTATGATCGAAACAAAGGGACTGGTGGGCGCCATTGAAGCGGCAGACGCCATGGTGAAATCCGCCAACGTGCAGCTCGTGGGCAAGGAGCAGGTGGGCGGAGGCCTTGTAACCGTCATGGTTCGGGGCGATGTAGGCGCGGTCAAGGCTGCCACGGACGCCGGCGCGGCGGCAGCGGAAAAGGTGGGCGAGCTGATTTCTGTTCATGTCATTGCCCGGCCCCACATGGAGGTGGATGCGATTCTGCCCAAGGGCCGCAGCAACCCCACACCTCCCGCCGGTAAGTAATGCTCTATAACGAGGAAGCGGTTCGGGCCAATATTCGCAACCGGGACGGGAAGCGGGTATTTTACCTCGGCAAGGGCGACCAACTGACAAGCTCCGCGCGGGACTGGCTTCGCCGGGAGCGCATTGAGATACTCCCGGCGGAACAGGCCAAACCACAGCGGTACTGTCTTCTGAACGGCGGCTATGTGGAACAGAAGCCGGAGCATATGACCCATTTGTACGGGGATGTGCTGGTACCGAAAACCCATCCGCGCATCCTGTTCCGGGGAAAGATGGACACGCTGGAGTCGGAACTGATTCTCTGCCAGTTGGCTGACAAATCACTGGAAGCACCGGTAGGGGAGATTCTGGGACTGGCCCGGCAGATCATCCGGTGTGAGGTGCTGGGGGAGCCCCTGAAATGGGACACCCTCTGCGGCTTGACGGAGAGCGAGCAGCGCAAGCGCAGCCACTTCCCACAGGAGTACTACGGTCAGCCCCATTTCATGCCGTCCTTTGCCGACGGCATGGTGATTGCCCGGCTGAACCGTGCCCGGTGTGCCGCCCGGGAAGCGGAGCTGGCATCTGTGACGGCTTTTGCCGACCGGGAGGGCAATATCACCCGGCAGGACATTCCACAGGCGCTGAACCGTATGAGCAGTATGCTATACCTGTTGATGATTCAGAAGAAAGCGAAATTGGAGTAGAGCATGGGGCGGACATTCCTGCCCCATACTTTCACAAAAGGATGAAGAATATGAAGCTGAAAACCACATTGCTGGGAAAAACCTATACATTCCGGGACTTAAAGGAAGTGCTTGCCAAGGCCAACGAGGAAAAGACCGGCGACAAGCTGGCGGGCCTGGCAGCGGAGTCTGCGCAGGAGCGGGTGGCGGCGAAGGTGGTGCTGTCTGCCGTGACCTTGGGGGATCTGCGGGAAAACCCCGCCGTGCCCTATGAGGAGGACGAGGTCACCCGGATCATTCAGGACGATGTGAACGAGGCGGTCTTCCGCAAAATTCGCGGCTGGACGGTGGCGGAATTCCGGGAGTGGCTGCTGGATGAAGGCACCACCGGGGACGATATCCGCAAGATCAGCCGCGGGCTCACCAGCGAAATGGTGGCGGCGGTGTGCAAGCTCATGGGCAACCTTGACCTTATCTACGCTGCCAATAAAATTCACATCACCGCCCACTGCAACACCACCATCGGCCTGCCGGGAACCCTTTCCTGCCGTTTGCAGCCCAATCACACCACCGACGACCCGGAGGGCATCACGGCTTCCACATTGGAGGGCCTGAGCTTCGGCGCGGGAGACGCGGTCATCGGCCTGAATCCGGTGACGGACAGCCCGGAGCAGGTGGGCAAGGTGCTGCGCCGCTTTCAGGAAATCAAGGAGCACTGGCAGATTCCCACCCAGATTTGCGTCCTGGCCCACGTCACCGCCCAGATGAAGGCTGTCCGGGCAGGGGCACCCTGCGACCTGATCTTCCAGTCTATTGCGGGCAGCCAGAAGGGAAACGAGGCCTTCGGCTTCAGTGCAGCTACGCTGGAAGAAGCCCGGCAGCTGCTGCTGAAGGAGGGCACGGCGGAAGGCCCCAATGTCATGTATTTTGAAACCGGGCAGGGTTCCGAACTGAGTTCCAATGCCCATCACAATACCGATCAGGTGACCATGGAGGCCCGGTGCTATGGCTTTGCCAAGCGGTTCCAGCCCTTCCTGGTCAACACGGTGGTGGGCTTCATCGGGCCGGAATACCTGTACGATGCCCGGCAGGTGACCCGGGCGGGGCTTGAGGATCACTTCATGGGTAAGCTCACGGGCATCTCCATGGGATGCGACTGCTGCTACACCAACCACATGAAGGCCGATCAGAACGACATCGAGAATCTGGCGAGCCTGCTGACCATGGCGGGCTGCAACTACTTCATGGGTATTCCCCACGGAGACGACATTATGCTGAACTATCAGACCACCGGCTTCCGGGAGACGGCGGCCCTGCGGGAGCTGACGGGCAAGACCGCCATTCCCGAATTCCAACACTGGCTGGAAAAAATGGGCTTTGTGGAGAACGGAAAGCTGACAAAGAAGGCAGGAGACGGTTCCAGTCTGCTGTTCTGAGGAGGAGAGGACGATGGAACTGGACAAGGATTTAGCCGCCCGGCAGGAGGCGAGGGAACTGGCCCGGCAGGCGGGGCAGGCACAGCACATTCTTGCGGATTTCCCGCAGGAGAAGCTGGATGCCATTGTAGAAGCCGTGGCGAAGGCTTTTTCGGCAGAAGCAAAACCCCTGGCAGAGCTGGCGGTGCAGGAGACGGGCTTCGGCAATGTGACCGATAAGATTACCAAAAATAAATTTGCTTCGGAAACGGTGGCAAAAGCCATCCGGGGCATGAAAACCGTGGGCCTTCTGCGAAAAAAGGCGGAGGAGCGGGTGTGGGAGATCGGTGTGCCGGTGGGGGTCATCGCCGCCATTGTGCCCAGTACGAACCCCACCTCCACCGTGTGCTATAAAGCGATGATTGCCCTGAAATCGGGAAATCCCATCCTGTTTTCGCCCCATCCCAAGGCGGTGAACTGCACCCGAAGGGCCGCGCAGATCGTGGCCCAGGCGGCAGAGAATGCCGGTGCGCCTGCGGGAAGCGTTGCGTGTCTCAGCATCCCGTCCATGGCGGGCTGTCAGGAGCTGATGGGTTCCGCTGAGGTGAAGCTGATTCTTGCCACTGGCGGCCCGGCCATGGTGAAATCGGCTTATTCCTCGGGGAAACCCGCCATCGGCGTTGGCGCGGGCAACGGCCCGGCCTATATCCACCGCAGCGCGGACATTCGCCGTGCCCTTGCAGACATTGCCCGCTCCAAGACCTTTGACAATGGCACGGTCTGCGCTTCCGAGCAGAGCATCATCGTTGAGCGCTCCATGGAAGAACCCGTGGTGGAGGAAGCAAAGCGGCAGGGCTTTTACTTCCTGTCCGGTGAGGAAGCGGGGAAGCTGGCGAAGATTCTCTTCCGGCCCAATGGGGCGCTGAATCCGGAGGTGGTGGGAAAACCGGCGCAGCGTCTTGCGGAATTGGCAGGGTTTACCGTTCCTGCCAGTGCGAAAATTCTGGTGGCACGGGAGCGGGAAGCGGGTATTGGCTACCCCTATTCCATGGAAAAGCTCTGCCCGGTGCTGGCCTTCTACGTCATGGACAGCGAAGAGGAAATTCTGCGGAAATGTATTGAAATTCTTGACTTTGAGGGGGCCGGGCACACCTTTGCCATCCATGCCGGGGACGAAGACGTGGTGCGCAGATTTGCCGCGAAAATCCCGGTGTCCAGATTCCTGGTCAATACCCCTGCGGCGCTGGGGGGCATCGGCGCGACAACGGGGCTGTTTCCAGCGCTGACACTGGGCTGCGGCGCAGTAGGCGGCAGCAGCTCCTCCAACAATATCTCGCCTCTTGACCTCATCAACATCCGCCGGGTGGCCTGGGGTACAGAGGAACCAAAGGAAAAGGAAGTCCACAATCCGGAGCTGGTGGAGCTGCTGGCCCAGAAAATTCTCGAGCGGCTGGAACACTGAGGGGGGATACCATGCAGGAACAATGGCAGGAACTGGCAGAAGCAGTGGTATCCCGTCTGTTTGTGGAGCTGGAAGCCTCCGGGCGGCATGTCCATGTCACGGCCCAGCAGGCCCAGACCCTGTTCGGGCATCCGCTGACCCCGGAGCGTCCCCTGTCCCAGCCGGGGCAGTATCTGGCGAAGGAGCGGGTTCGTATCATTGGCCCAAAGGGAGAATTTCGGAATGTGGCGGTGCTGGGGCCGGAGCGGAAAGAAGGACAGGTGGAGATTTCCCTCACAGACGGACGCACTTTGGGTATCGACCCGCCGGTACGGCTCTCCGGGGATGTAGCCGGCAGTCCCGGCATCACGCTGGAAGGAGAGCGGGGGAGCGTGACCCTCCCGCAAGGGGTCATCGCCGCCCAGCGTCATGTCCACCTGACCCCGGAGGATGCGGTAAAATTCGGTGTAAAGAACGGACAGACCGTTCGTTTGCAGACCTACACCGTCCGTCCCACGGTATTTGGGGACGTGGCGGTACGGGTCAGTCCGGATTTCGCCTCCTATGTGCATCTGGACTATGACGAGGCCAACGCCTGCGGCTTTCGCAAGGGAGACCTGGGGAGGCTGCTGCCATGACAAAAGCGCTGCTGATCGGGTCAGAGCCGCCGCTGGAGCTGGGCTACGAGTATGTGACCCAGCCGCCCTATGACGCGGTGGTCATTGGTTCGTTAAAGCTGTCGGAACTGCTGCATTTCCGGGAGGAACGGGTGCTTTCCGCGTTGGCGGAGGGGAAAAGCGTGTATCTTTACACCCCGGGTCTGCCGGAGTCTCCAAAAAACCGGGCCTTGTCTGGCAGCCTGACGGCAGCCCAGCGGGAACTGAAAAACTGGGGCGTGCTGTTCACCGACGGCGGGCGAAAGAAGCTGATTACTGCGGAGGAAGCCCGGATTTTACGCAGCGCGGGACGGCAGCCCGCTCCCGGCGCGGTGCTGACGCCGCTGGCGAAGGAAATCATGGAGGGAACGAAATGAAGGTTGGAAAAGTGGTCGGCTCCATCTGGGCCACCCGGAAAGCGGCCTGCCTGCAGGGACAGACTTTTTTGGTAGTGGAGTCCGACGGGCAGCAGGTGGTGGCGGCGGATCAGGTGGGAGCCGGAACCGGGGACCGGGTGCTGCTGGCAACGGGCACCGTGGCCTCCCGCTACTGCATGGACGCCCCGGTGGATGCCGCCGTTGTGGCGATTGTTGACGAAAAGTAGGGAAAAACCATGTCGTTTCACGAAATTTTGATTGCCGTCATGGCAGGCTTTGCCCTGCTGGGCGCGCTGGACCGGATCTTCGGCAACCGCTGGGGACTGGGCAAGGAATTTGAGGACGGCATTCTCGCCATGGGCTCCCTGGCGCTGGCCATGGTGGGAATCGTGTCTCTTGCCCCGGTGCTGGCTGCCCTGCTGAAACCGGTGGTGGTGCCCATCTACGGTTTTCTGGGAGCCGACCCCGCCATGTTTGCCGGCACTTTGCTGGCCTGCGACATGGGCGGCGGCGCGCTGGCTGTCCAGATGACCGGAGACCATCAGGCGGCAATGCTGGGGGGCGTGCTCACCGGCTCCATGCTGGGGGCTACTATCGTGTTCACCATTCCCGTTGCCATGGGTATCCTCCGGGAGGAAGACCGCCCGGTGATGGCCAAGGGCATCCTCTGCGGCATCGTCACTATCCCGCTGGGGGTGCTGGTGGGCGGGCTGGTTGCCGGGTTCCCTGTGGGAATGGTGCTGCGCAACCTCATTCCCATCGTGATTATTGCCGCCCTGATTGCGCTGGGCCTGTGGCGTGCAGAGGGGGCCATGGTGCGGGGCTTTGAAATCTTCGGAAAAGCCGTCGTTATCGTCGTGACCATCGGCCTTGCCGCCGCTATTGTGGAAGCCCTGACGGGCTTTGCCATCATCCCCGGCATGGCCCCCATTTCCGAGGGCTTTGAAACCGTAGGAACCATTGCCATTGTGCTGGCAGGAGCCTTCCCGCTGGTATTCGTGGTGACGAAGCTGCTGCGAAAGCCCCTGATGGCGGCGGGAAAACTGCTGGGCATCAACGACGCGGCGGCAGCGGGGCTCATTGCCAGCCTTGCCAATTCCATCGCCACCTTTGGTATGGTGAAGGATATGAACCAGCGGGGCAAGGTTATCAACATCGCCTTTGCGGTATCCGCTGCCTTTGTCTTTGGCGACCATCTGGGTTTTACCGCGGGCTTTGCTCCGGAGATGATGGGGGCCATGATTGCGGGCAAGCTGGTGGGTGGCATCAGCGCCATCGCTGTTGCCATGTGGCAGACCCGAAAAGAGGAAAAGGCTTGACAAAAGGAGCCTATCTGGGCTATAATGGCAGGGATATAGCAAAAGCAGTGAAAAGAAGAGTATTTCGCAAGAACCGGTCAGAGAGCCCTGTTTTTGGTGGAAATGGGTACGCAGAAAGCGGAAGAACATGGTCTTGGAGCTGGGTTTTCGATAAGTAGGGAACTCCGGGCCCGTCCCGTTACAGGCGGATTGAGGCGTTTGCTGCGGCAGACGCGAATCAAGGTGGTACCGCGTCAAATTTTGTCGCCCTTGGGTTGAACCCGGGGCGATTTTTCATTAGGAGGAGATACTTATGTGCGAAAAATGCAAGGGTAATTACTATATTACCACCCCCATTTACTATCCGTCCGCCAAGCTGCATATCGGTCACGCCTACTGCACCGTGGCAACGGACACCATGGCCCGGTTCAAGCGGCTCCAGGGCTACAACGTCATGTTCCTCACCGGTACCGACGAGCACGGTCAGAAGATCGAGGACAAGGCCAAGGAGGCCGGCATCACCCCTCAGCAGTTCGTGGACAACATCGTCACCGGCCCCAAGGGCGTCCTCGACCTGTGGAAGCTGATGAACATTTCCTATGACCGCTTCATCCGCACCACCGATGATTACCACGTCGCCGCTATCCAGAAAATCTTCAAAAAGATGTACGAAAACGGCGACATCTACAAAGGCACCTACAAGGGTAAATACTGCAAGCCCTGCGAGTCCTTCTGGACGGAGAGCCAGCTGGTGGACGGCAAGTGCCCCGACTGCGGCGGCCCTGTGCAGGACGCGGAGGAAGAGGCCTATTTCTTCCGCCTGTCCAAGTATGCCGACCGGGTGCAGGACCTGCTGGAAAACACCGATTTTCTGGAGCCCCGCAGCCGGGTCAGCGAGATGGTCAACAACTTCATTAAGCCCGGTCTGGAGGACCTTTGTGTGTCCCGCACCAGCTTCACCTGGGGCGTGCCCGTGGACTTTGACCCCGGTCACGTGGTCTATGTGTGGATTGACGCTTTGTTTAACTACATGACCGCCCTGGGCTTTGAGAACGACAAATATAACGACCTCGCCGACTTCTGGCCCGCCGATGTCCACTTCATCGGCAAGGAGATTGTCCGCTTCCACTCCATCATCTGGCCCGCCATGCTCATGAGCCTGAATCTGCCCCTGCCGAAAAAGGTCTACGGTCACGGCTGGCTGCTGCTGGACGGCGGCAAGATGAGTAAGTCCAAGGGCAACGTGGTGGACCCCTATGTTCTGGCGGAGCGCTTTGGTGTGGATGCTCTGCGGTTCTTCCTGCTGCGTTCCTTCCCCTTCGGCTCCGACGGAAACTTCTCCAACGAGCTGCTGATTAACACCATTAACGTAGATTTGGCGAATGATCTGGGCAATCTGGTGTCCCGAACCATTGCCATGGCCCAGAAGTATTTTGGTGAGCACCTGCCCACCGAGCAGAAAGCGGATGAGGAAAAGGACGCCGAACTTCTTGCCATGGTGTCTGGTCTTCGGGGCCAGTATGAGGCCGAGATGGAGAAGTTCGCCTTCCAGAACGGTCTGGCAGTGGTGTTCAAGGTCATTTCCCGGGCAAACAAGTATATCGACGAGAACGCCCCCTGGGTGCTGGCGAAGACCGAGGAGGGGGGGCCCCGTCTTGCCCGGGTGCTGTACAATCTGCTGGAAACCATCCGCATCTGCGGCGGCCTGCTGCAACCCTTCATGCCCGACACCTCCGCCGAGATTGCCCGCCGTCTGGGCGGTGCCCGGATGGACTGGGACAGCCTAAACCAGTTCGGTGTCCTGCCCGCTGACATTGCCACCGTTGCCGGCCCCGCGCTGTTCCCCAGAATCGACGTGGAGAAGGAGCTGGCGGCGCTGGAGGAGCTGAGCAAGCCCGCCAAGCCTGCCATCGAAATTGAGCCTTATGCCGAGGAGAAGGTGGATTTTGACACCTTCTGCAAGTCCGATTTCCGTGCCGTGAAGGTCAAGGCCTGTACCAATGTGAAAAAGAGCGATAAGCTCCTGTGCTTCACGCTGGACGACGGCACCGGTACCGACCGGCAGATTCTCTCCGGCATCGCCAAATTCTACAAGCCCGAGGAGCTGGTGGGGAGGACCTTGGTTGCCATCACCAACCTGCCGCCCCGGAAGATGATGGGCAAGGAGAGTAATGGTATGCTTCTGTCCGCCGTCCACACCGAGAAGGGCGAGGAAAAGCTGAACCTCGTCATGCTGGACGACGCCATTCCCGCCGGCGCGAAGCTGTGCTGAGCCATCATAACAATCCTATCAACAGAGCCTTCCGGTTTCGGAAGGCTCTGTTTTGTGCGGACAGGGCTTGACAAATCTGTCTACAAGTAGTAGAATATAGCTGTCTACAAATAGTAGAACAAAGGAGGAACCCTTATGGCAGAATACCGGCTTGGCGAAGTGGAGTCCATTTTTGCCGACATCATCTGGAAAAACGAGCCGCTCACCTCCCGCCGCCTGGCAGAACTTGCCGAACAGCGGCTGAGCTGGAAGCGGACGACAACGTACACCATATTAAAGCGCCTGTGCGACCGGGGACTGTTCCAGAATCAGGAGGGAACCGTCACCTCTCTGCTCAGCCGGGAGGAATTTTATGCCCGGCAGAGCGAGCAGTTCGTGGAGGACACCTTTCAAGGCTCTCTGCCTGCCTTTCTCGCGGCCTTCGGCAGCCGGAAGAAGCTGTCCGACGCGGAAATTGACGAATTGCAGAAAGTAATTGATTCCATGCGGGGGTGAGGGTATGCAGGCTGCGTTTGCAAGAATTCTCAATATGAGCCTGACCGGCAGCATCGTGATTGCCGTGGTGCTGCTGGCCCGGCTTTTCCTGAAACGGGCGCCGAAAATCTATTCCTACGCCCTGTGGGCCGTGGTGCTGTTCCGGCTTCTGTGTCCGCTGTCCATCACTGCCGGGCTGTCCGTGCTGAAGCCCATTCCGGTGACTATGCGCACAACGCACGGCGTCAGTTCCGTCGATTATCAGCCTGTGCAGCAGGCGCTAAGCCGCGGCGGCTATGTCCCGGCGGTTCAGCAGCAACCGGTTTCAGAGCGGGAACCGGAACAGGCGGAACCGGAGGTGACCGCCCTGCAAACCGCCGCTTATGTCTGGCTGACCGGCGCGTCCGTCATGGCAATTTACAGCGTGGTTCAATACCTGACGCTGCGGCGCAGGCTGGTGGGCGCGGCCCCTTACCGCGAGGAAGTTTATCTCGCTGATCACATTACGACACCCTTTGTCCTGGGCGTTCTGCAGCCCAGAGTGTACCTGCCCTCGGAAACCCCGGAGGGAGAGCGCACCTTCATCATTGCCCACGAGCGGCACCACATCCGGCGGCACGACCCCCTGTGGAAGCTGCTGGGCTATTGCGCCCTGTGCCTGCACTGGTTTAATCCGCTGGTGTGGCTGGCCTTTGCGCTGGCAGGGAAGGACATGGAAATGAGCTGTGACGAGGCGGTAATCAGGCTCCTCGGCGAGGATGTCCGGGCAGAGTATTCTCAGGCTCTTCTGCGGCTTGCAACCCATAAGAAGATCATCACCGGAATGCCCCTTGCCTTCGGCGAGGGTGATACGAAAGGCCGGGTGCTGAACATGGCCCGATGGAAAAGGCCCAAGGTATGGATGAGCGTCCTTTGCGTGGCACTGTGCCTTGTAATTCTGGCAGCTTGCGCATTGAACCCAAAGCAAAATGATCCTCTTCAGGGTGTTGCCAGCATCCGGATGACGGAGGAGGGACAAACGGGTGCATGGGACTTGCATTTTACTCTGCCTAAAGGCTACATCATGGAAAAGCAGAAAAGAGATGTTGCCTCTTGGACTGATGAGAGAGAAGTGATTATCTGGGGAC
>JAXEXE010000128.1:0-35536 GCA_034113565.1 Faecousia sp. | reverse complement strand
CTCCATTTGTGGTATACTGAGTGTGATCCATAGTGATTACCTCTGGTGAATGGTGTTGGGGAACTTCATTCTACCACATTGGAAGTCACTATGGATTCCTTTTTTTTCAGGTGTCCAACTTCATTTTACAATCGACCAAGTACATTTGACTTTTGAAAGCATAAGAATTTTCCAGTGCCCACTTCCCTCGTGCACTGGATTATGCTATAATCAGTTCAAAAAGTCGGAATTTATGGAGGCAAATATGGAAACAAAAATGGTGTTTAACCACAAAAATTTAAACAGAGATGTTATTAAATACATAGCGATGTTGACCATGTTATTGAATCATATTTCACAAATCTTTATGAAACCAGGATATTTTCTGTCGGAGTTATTTTTAGACATAGGATATTTTACAGCAATTACTATGTGTTACTTTCTTGTAGAGGGGTTTCAATATACGCATTCAAAAAAGAACTATGCAATTCGATTGCTAATATTTGCCTTGATCTCTGAAATTCCATATTGTATGGCTTTTACAAATAATGGTGTGATAGAATTTCAAGGCCTAAATATGTTATTTACTTTGCTCCTATGTTTTGCCATTCTGATTGTGAATGAAAAAGTATTAAACAAATTTCTAAAAGGTATCTGTATCTTGGGATTGATAGTCCTTTCTGTATTCTGCGACTGGGCATTATTAGCACCAATATTTACCTTGCTGTTTATATGGAGCAGAAGGTCAAGAAATAAGATAAAATGTACATTCATTATTTCCATGCTTTTATTTGGGATTTTTAATTTCGCAGGTGGTATAGGAAGATTTTCGGCAGGCAAAAATATTGTTTATGCATTAGGAAGTATGTCAGGAATTGCTCTTGCAGGAATTGTGATTTTATATTTCTATAATGGCAAGCGGATGGAGAAGGGGAAAGTATTCTCCAAGTGGTTTTTCTATTTATTCTATCCTGTGCATCTTCTCATATTAGGTTTAATTAGAATTTATTGTCTATAAACTAAATTCCATTTTGTCGCACAGTTTTTTGTTGCAACAGCCCTCTTTTCTCTTTTCTTTTAGTATGTTATACCTACAGAAAACCGCAAAGGGAAGTTCTTCCTGTGGCGAACTACGGAAAATACCACATTCTCGTCCGTCTCCGACTGTCTAAAGTGTTCAATTCTTGTGATTTTTCTGCCCATAATCAGACCGCATCCCTTCCTCAAAAAGTGGCAGAAAGGGATGCGGTCTAACTGTTTTCGCAGAATTAGCCATTTTGAACTTTCCAGTGCTGATTTTCTGCAATAGCAAAAGAAACCCTCTGAAATCCGAAGATTTCAGAGGGTTTGGAGCTGCTAGCCAGATTTGAACTGGCGACCTCATCCTTACCAAGGATGCGCTCTACCGACTGAGCTATAGCAGCATTTTCAATTCACGCTGTCTCTCAGACAGCATTGCCATTATACTATGGCTTTCGTCATTTGTCAAGCTTTTTTTCGAACTTTTTGAAAAAGCCTGCCGCCGCTTCGACGGCAGGCGTTCTTTCAACGAGTCGACCGGAATTAAACCAGCTCGATGACTGCCATCTCAGCAGCGTCACCGCGGCGGGCGCCGGTACGGGTCACTCTGGTGTAGCCGCCGTTACGGTCAGCATACTTGGGAGCGATCTCCTTAAACAGCTTGTGAGCAACGTCCTCCTTGGTGATGAAAGACAGAGCCTTGCGATACGCCGCCAGGTCGCCCTTCTTGCCCAGGGTGATCATCTTCTCAACAACAGGCTGCACTTCCTTGGCACGATAGAAGGTGGTCTCCATCTTGCCGTTCTCCAGCAGGTCGGTGACCTGCTGGCGCAGCAGAGCCTTTCTCTGTGCGCTGGTCTTGCCCAGCTTGCGAGTGCCGAACATGAACGTTTCCTCCTTTTTAAAAGGTTAGACAATACTTAATTGCTGCTGCCAGAATCCTCGCTGGCCAGGGACAGACCCATCATCTCCAGCTTCTTCTGCACTTCGTCCAGAGACTTCTTGCCCATGTTGCGAACCTTCATCATGTCCTCGCCGGTCTTGTTGATCAGGTCGGCCACGGTGTTGATGTTGGCACGCTTCAGGCAGTTGAAGCTGCGGACGGACAGATCCAGCTCATCAATGGTCATGGACAGCTTGGCATCCGGGCGGTCGGCGGTCTTCTCCACCACAGTGGAGGAGGTGCTGACGGAATCGGACAGGTTGGTAAACACCGTCAGATGATCCGACAGAATCTTTGCGCCCAGGGACACGGCGTCCTTGGCAGTGATGGTGGAATCGGTCCAGACCTCAAGGGTCAGCTTGTCGTAGTCGGTCTTGTCGCCGACACGGCAGGGCTCCACCGTGTAATTCACCTTGGTAACAGGAGAATAGATGGAGTCGATGGGAATCACGCCGATCACGGTCTGGGGCGTCTTGTTCCGGTCTGCGGAAACATAGCCCCGGCCCTGAGACAGGGTGATCTCCATATTGAACGTGGCACCCTCTCCCAGCGTGCAAATGTGCAGCTCGGGGTTCAGGATTTCAACCTCCGCATCCGCCTTGATATCGCCGGCAGTGACCTCACAGGGGCCAACCGCGTCGATATGCACGGTCTTGACACCGGCGCAGTGCAGCTTGGGCGTGAGCCGCTTCACGTTCAGGACGATCTCCGTCACATCCTCGGTGACGCCGGGGATGGTAGAAAACTCGTGCTGAACGTCCTGGATCTTCACGGAAGTGGCGGCGTAGCCGGGCAGGCTGCTGAGCAGGATACGGCGCAGGGAGTTACCCAGCGTCATACCGTAGCCGCGCTCCAGAGGCTCCACGACATACTTGCCGTAAGAGGTGTCCTGGGGCTGGTCAAAGCAGGTGATGCGGGGCTTTTCAATTTCTACCATGAATCAAAACCCTCCTAAAGTGTGTGGGGAAAATTTTCCCCACGAGACAAATACGCATACGGACAGGGGGGGAGATCATTACTTGGAGTACAACTCGACGATGAGGTGCACAGCGATATCGAAGTCGATATCTGCCTTGGTGGGCAGAGCAATAACCTTGCCCTGGAGGGTGTTCTTATCACGATCCAGCCACTTGGGGGCAGCAACGAAAGCATCGTCTTCCTTCAGCTTCTTGAAGAAAGCGTTGGAAGCAGCCTTCTCGGAAACAGCGACCACATCGCCAGTCTTAATCAGGTAGCTGGGGATGTTGACGCGGTTGCCGTTGACGGTGAAATGACCATGGTTCACCAGCTGACGGGCCTGACGGCGGGTGTTGGCGAAGCCCAGACGGTACACAACGTTGTCCAGGCGGCGCTCGCAGAAGGTCAGCAGCTCTTCGCCGGTGTTGCCTTCCATGCGGGAAGCCTTCTCGTAGTAGTTACGGAACTGCTTCTCCTGAATGCCGTAAACAAACTTGACCTTCTGCTTCTCAGTCAACTGAGTGGCGTACTCAGACTTCTTTGCTCTTCTCTGACCGCCGGGGTTCTTGTTGGAAGTCTTGTTGTAACCCATAGCGGCAGGAGAAACGCCCAGTGTTCTGCAACGCTTCAGCACGGGCTGCATATTCTTAGCCATAACGCAAAATTCCTCCTATTGCTTATTAGACACGACGTCTCTTGGGGGGACGGCAGCCATTGTGAGGAATGGGAGTCACGTCCTTAATCATAACAACTTCCAGACCGGCAGTCTGCAGGGCGCGGATTGCAGCCTCGCGTCCCTGACCGGGGCCCTTCACATAAACCTCAACAGTCTTCAGACCGTGCTCCATAGCAGCCTTGGCAGCGGTTTCCGCCGCAGTCTGGGCAGCGTAGGGAGTGGATTTCTTGGAGCCACGGAAGCCCAGTCCGCCGGAGGAAGCCCAGGACAGGGCGTTGCCTTCCAGGTCGGTGATGGTAACCATGGTGTTGTTGAAGGAGGAACGGATATGAGCCGCACCCTTTTCAACGTTTTTGCGCTCACGACGGCGCTTAACAACCTTCTTAGCGTTCTTTGCAGCCATTGTCTATCCCTCCTTACTTCTTCTTGTTGGCAATGGTCTTCTTGGGACCCTTGCGGGTACGGGCATTGGTCTTGGTGCGCTGGCCGTGTACAGGCAGGCCGCGGCGGTGACGCAGACCACGGTAGCAGCCGATTTCAGACAGACGCTTGATGTTCATAGCGGTCTCACGGCGCAGGTCACCCTCGATGATATAGTGATGCTCGATGGCATCACGCAGCAGGCCCTCCTGCTCCTCGGTCAGATCCTTGACCCGGGTATCGGGGTCGATACCGGTGGTCTTCAGAACCTCGGCGGCGCGGCTGGGTCCAATGCCGTAGATATAGGTCAGAGCAACTTCGATCCGCTTATCGCGGGGAAGATCGATACCAGAAATACGTGCCATATTCTTTCAGCACCTCCTATTAGCCTTGTCTCTGCTTGTGCTTGGGGTTTTCGCAAATTACCATTACGCGACCCTTGCGCTTGATGATCTTACACTTTTCGCACATGGGTTTAACGGACGGTCTTACCTTCATACTGTTTAACCTCCATATGAGAACGGGTTTCTCTTATTTTACTTACTTCTCCAGGTGATCCGACCCTGGGTCAGATCGTAAGGAGACATTTGAACGGTTACTTTGTCACCGGGCAAGATCTTAATGAAGTTCATTCTGAGCTTGCCGGAAATGTGTGCCAGAATGGTGTGTCCGTTGCCGATGTCAACCTTGAACATAGCATTCGGCAATGCATCGGTTACGATGCCCTCAATCTCGATTACGTCGTCCTTAGCCAAGTTATTACCCTCCCAGGTTATTCGCTTGCGGTTTCTCTGGCGAGAAACGCCAGATCTCTTCGTAATTCGCTGTTGAGCACTTTGTCGCCGCAGCGTAGCTTGGCGGCAACTCTGGTCTCAGAGCGAAGGACCTTTTCCACATGCTTGCGTTTCTTCCGCTTCGGTTTATCCAGAGGCCGGTCTTTTCCGTTGGCAAGGAACAGGTACGTTTCGTCCGCGTCGATGACGTAGAACCACTCGCCCTGATCCCTGCCGGCCCGGGAGACCACCACGTCCGAAACGGTGATATCCGAATTCGCAGGCTCCATAGTTAAAGTCCTTCGGTGACGGTGAGTATTTCCGGCTCGCCGTCGGTGATGAGTACAGTATTTTCGTAGTGAGCCGAAAGCTTTCCGTCGGCAGTCACCGTGGTCCAGCCGTCCTTCAGGACGCGAACGTCGTAGGTTCCGACGTTCACCATGGGCTCCACCGCGATGGTCATACCGGGAAGCAGTCTCGGCCCCCGGCCGGGATTCCCGTAATTCGGAACTTCCGGCTCCTCATGCAGCTGCCGCCCTACGCCGTGACCTACGAAGGACCGGACAACTGAAAAACCGTTAGACTCCACATACGTCTGGATGGCGTGGGAGATATCTTGCACGCGATTGCCCTTGTGGGCCTGAGCAATGCCTTCAAAGAAGGACTGCCGGGTCACATCAATGAGCTTCTGCGCTTCGGTGCTGATGGCACCACAGGCAAAGGTTGCCGCACAATCGCCATGAAAACCCTTATAGTACGCGCCCACGTCCACGGACACGATGTCCCCTTCCTTCAGGGTGTAGTGCCCCGGAATTCCGTGGATCACCGTGCTGTTGACACTGATGCACGCGCTTGCAGGGTAGCCGCTGTAATTCAGGAACGACGGTTTCGCGCCCTGAGACACGATAAAATCGTGGACGGCCTGATCTATTGCCTTCGTTGACACGCCGGGTCTTACCATTTCCCCTGCCAGAGCACGGGCTGCCGCGGTAATTTTGCAGGCCTGACGCATCACTTCCAGCTCACGTTCATTTTTGATCGTGATCATACCTTAGCCCCTATTGCCTTGAGGATGTCCTCGTTGGCGCCCTCGATGGACTGATTGCCGTTGACGACCCGGAGTCTTCCCAGCTTGCCGTAGAAGTCCTTCAGAACTTCAGTGGAAGCGTGGTAAACCTCAAGGCGGTGCCGGACGGTTTCGGGCTTGTCATCCTTGCGGATGATGAGCTCGCCGCCGCAGCTGTCGCAGACGCCCTCGGTCTTCGGGGGATTGGCGACGATGTGGTAGCTTGCGCCGCACTTGGCGCAAACCCGACGTCCGGTCATACGGCCTTCGATCGCGGCATCGTCCACCTCAATGGAAATTACATGGTCAATCTTGACGCCCTTGGCTTCCAGTGCTTCCGCCTGAGCCAGCGTGCGGGGCACGCCGTCCAGAATGAAGCCCTTAGAGCAGTCGGGCTGGGACACCCGATCCGCGACGATGCCCAAAATCAGCTCGTCGGGAACCAGAGCGCCCTCGTCCATGTACTTCTTTGCTAATTTGCCCAGCTCGGTGCCATTTGCCATGGCCTCGCGGAGCATATTCCCGGTAGAAATGGCGGGGATTCCAAGCTGCTTCACCAGCAGCTCAGCCTGTGTCCCCTTTCCGGCGCCGGGCGCGCCCAGTAGAATGAGATTCATCCTGCCATACCTCCTGCGCTTAATCCAGGAAGCCCTTGTAGTGCCGCATGAGCATCTGCGCCTCCAGCGCCTTCACCGTCTCCAGAGCAACGCCCACAACGATGATGATGGAGGTACCGCCGATGGCCAGGTTCCGGACACCGCTCATCAGGTCGCCCGCAACGATGGGCAACAAGGCAACGACGCCGAGATACACAGCACCAAAGACAACGATTTTGTTGATGACCTTCTGAATGAAGTCAGCGGTGGGCTTGCCGGGACGGAAGCCGGGGATGAAGCCGCCGTTCTTCTTCAGGTTGTTGGAAATCTCCACGGGATCGTACTGGATGGTGGAGTAGAACCAGCTGAAGAAGAAGATCATCAGGAAGTAAATGACAGCATAGGTCCAGCTGGAGGAGCTCCAGACATGCTCGTACCACCAGCCGCTGGTCTTACCGGTGAAGGCGCAGATCGTAGCGGGCAGAGAGCAGATGGACTGCGCGAAGATGATGGGCATAACACCGGCCATGCTCACCTTGATGGGCAGGTTGGTGTTCTGACCGCCGTAGACCTTCCGGCCCACAACGCGCTTGGCGTACTGAATGGGAATCCGGCGCTCGGCATCATTGATGAAGATGATGAACAGCACCAGAGCGGCCATACCAACCACCACGATCAGGATCTGCCACCACAGCATGGCGAACAGGTTGCCGACCATCCGGGGCAGGCCGGAGACGATATTGGCAAACAGGATGATGGAGATGCCGTTGCCGATACCGAACTCGGTGATCTGCTCACCCAGCCACATCACCACGGCGGAGCCGGCGGTGAAGGCCAGAATGATGACCATAGCGGGCAGGAAGCCCTCCTGAGTGATGATGGAGAAGCCCTGAGAAGAGTAGTTGTGGAGCATGGTGTAGTAAGCCCAGCCCATCAGCAGGCCCAGACCGACCGTAGTGTAACGGCTGATGCGGGCGATCTTCTTCTTGCCCTCCTCGCCGCCTTCCTTCGCCAGCCGCTCCAGAGCGGGGATGGCGATGGTCAGCAGCTGGATAATGATGCTTGCGTTAATGTAGGGCTGAATACCCAGCGCAAAGACCGTGGCCTGAGAGAAGGCGCTGCCGGACATTGCGTTGTACAGTCCCAGAATGGTGGTGGACAGGACGCTGTCAAAGTAGTTGGACAGCGTTGCCACATCGATGAACGGGACAGGAATCACATTGCCGATCCGGTAGATCAGCAGAATGAACAGAGTGAAGATGATCTTCTTTCTCAGTTCGGGGATCTTCCAAGCGTTCCGAAGTGTCTGTAACACTTACACCACCTCGGCCTTTCCGCCTGCCTGCTCAATCTTTTCCTTGGCAGACTCAGAGAAAGCCGCAGCCTTAACGGTCACTTTCTTGGTCAGGTCGCCGTTGCCCAGCACCTTCAGACCATTGGGACACTCGGAGATGATGCCGGCCTCGATCAGGGCGGCAGCGTCTACCACAGCGCCGTCCTCAAACCGGTTCAGCGCGATGACGTTGACGGCGGTCAGAGGCTTGGCAAAAATATTGTTGAAACCGCGCTTGGGGATGCGGCGCACCAGAGGCATCTGGCCGCCTTCGAAGCCAACGCGTACCTTGCCGCCGGAACGGGCCTTCTGACCCTTGTGGCCCCGGCCGCCGGTCTTACCGTTGCCGCTGCCATGGCCGCGGCCCTTGCGCTTGCCGACCTGAGTAGCGCCGGCAACGGGAGAAAGTTCATGAAGCTTCATTATTCTTCTCCTCCTTATTCAACTTCAGTGACCTGCAGCAGGTAGCCGATCTTGGCGATCTTACCGCGGGTCTGGGTGTTGTCAGGCTGGATGCAGCTCTGGCCGATCTTACGCAGACCCAGGGACTGCGCGGTGGCGATGTGCTTTTCCAGACGACCGTTCAGGCTCTTAACAAGCGTAATCTTCAGGTTTGCCATGTTAATTGCCCTCCTTGTTAGACGATTTCTTCCACGCTCTTACCGCGAACAGCAGCAACCTGCTCGGGAGAACGCAGGGAAGTCAGGCCAGCCATCGTGGCCTTGACAACGTTCTGGGGATTGTTGGAGCGCAGGCACTTTGCGCAGATGTTGCGGATACCAACTGCCTCCATGACGGCACGGACAGCGCCGCCGGCAATCACGCCGGTGCCTTCAGGGGCGGGCTTGAGCAGAACGGTGCCGGCACCGAAGATGCCGATGACATCGTGGGGGATGGTGTCGCCAGCCAGAGAAATCTTGACCATGTTCTTCTTGGCATCGGCGATGCCCTTCAGAATGGCCTCGGAAACCTCGGCTGCCTTACCCAGGCCGTAGCCCACGGTGCCCTTGCCGTCGCCAACAACAACCAGAGCGGAGAATTTCATGACACGGCCGCCCTTCACGGTCTTGGAAACACGGTTCAGGTAAACGACCTTCTCAATGAGCTCGGGGGCGTCATTGTTCGTCTTATTATAAGCCATTTTCTTTCCTCCTCACTCTTAGAACTTCAGGCCGCCTTCGCGGGCGCCTTCAGCCAGGGCAGCGACACGGCCGTGGTAAACATAGCCGCCGCGGTCAAACACGACTTCCTCAATGCCCTTTGCCTTGGCACGCTCAGCCAGGGTGACGCCGACCTTCTTTGCAGCCTCTGCATTGCCGGTAGCGCCTTCAAAGCCCTTCTCCAGGGTGTTTGCGGAAACCAGGGTCACGCCGCTGACATCATCGATGATCTGGGCGTAGATGTTTGCATTGGAGCGGAACACGTTCAGACGGGGACGCTCGGCGGTGCCGGAGACCTTGCCACGAACGCGGACATGCCGCTTCAGGCGCATAGCCTTCTTATTGATCTTGCTAACCATTTCGGCACACCTCCATTACTTCTTGCCACCGGTCTTACCAACCTTGCGGCGGATGACCTCAGTGGTATACTTGATGCCCTTGCCCTTGTAAGGCTCGGGGGGACGCTTGCCGCGAACCTCGGC
Source organism: Faecousia sp. (assembly GCA_034113565.1). Classification (GTDB taxonomy): domain Bacteria; phylum Bacillota; class Clostridia; order Oscillospirales; family Oscillospiraceae; genus Faecousia. The sequence continues at coordinate 26,131 of JAXEXE010000128.1, read as the reverse complement.
AGCGAACTGACCGACAGCCTGCTTGTCGATACCGTGAATGATGATCTTGTTGGGAGCGGGAACCTCGATGGTGATGCCGGGAACCTCGTCCACGATGACCTCGTGGGAGAAGCCCAGACGCATGACCAGCTGTTTGCCCTTCTTCTCAGCACGGTAGCCGACGCCGTTGACTTCCAGCTCCTTGCTGTAGCCCTTCTCAACGCCCTCTACCATGTTGTGCAGCAGAGTACGGGTCAGGCCGTGCAGGGACTTGTGCAGGTGCTCCTCATCGGGACGGTCAACGATAACCTCGTTGCCCTCAACCTTGAGGATCATGTCGGGATGGAAGGTGTAGGTCAGGGTGCCCTTGGGGCCCTTAACAGTCACAACATTGCCCTCGGCAATGTCCACCGTAACGTTTGCCGGGATGATAACCGGCTTTCTACCAATTCTAGACATTTACGAAATCCTCCTTACCAGACGAAAGCCAGGACTTCGCCGCCGATGTGCAGCTCGCGAGCCTTCTTGTCGGTCATAACACCCTTGGAGGTGGAGACGATGGCCACGCCCAGGCCCTTGAGAACCTTGGGCAGCTCGTCAGCACCGGCGTAGATCCGCAGGCCGGGCTTGGAGACGCGCTTCAGGCCGGAAAGAGCGGGCTGCTTCTTCGCCAGATACTTCAGGGTGATGTGAATGACGCCCTGATTGCCGTTGTCCACCAGAGAGAAGGCCTTAATGTAGCCCTCGTCCAGCAGAATCTGCGCAATGGCCTTCTTCAGGTTGGAAGCGGGGACATCCACAGTGTCGTGTTTCGCAGAGTTGGCGTTCCGGATACGGGTCAGCATATCTGCTACGGGATCGGTGATTTGCATGTTTAAATCCTCCTATCAGAAGTTACGGGCTTTACCCGTTGAAGACCCGGAGGTATCCGGGGAATGCGCCCCACTTCTGGGGCCATCTTCCCGGGACGCTCCGAATCTATATCACATTAGAAATTCGCCTTACCAGCTGGCCTTGCGGACGCCGGGGATCTGGCCCTTGTAGGCCAGCTCGCGGAAGCAGATACGGCACACGCCGTAGTCGCGCAGGTAAGCGTGGGGTCTGCCGCAGATCTTGCAGCGGTTATAGCGGCGGCTGGAGAACTTGGCCTCAGCCTGCTGCTTCAGGATCATAGACTTCTTTGCCATTTGCTATATCCTCCTAATCAAGCGGTGAAGGGAGCGCCGAGCTGGGTCAGCAGCTCTTTGGCTTCCTCGTCGGTGGTAGCGGTGGTGCAGATTGCGATGTCCAGACCACGGATCTTGTCCACCTTGTCGTACTCGATCTCAGGGAAGATCAGCTGCTCCTTCAGACCAAAGGCGTAGTTGCCGCGGCCGTCGAAGGAGTTGGGGTTGATGCCGCGGAAGTCGCGGACACGGGGCAGAGCCACGCTGAACAGACGGTCCAGGAACTCATACATCTTGTCGCCCCGCAGGGTGACCTTCACACCGACCGTCTCGCCCTCACGGAGCTTGAAGTTGGCCACGCTCTTACGAGCCTTGCAGGTCACGGGCTTCTGACCGGTAATGGCGGCCACATCCTTGCAGATGGCCTCGATTTCCTTGGCGTTGTTCTTGCTGTCACCGCAGCGGACGTTCACGATAACCTTGTCCAGCTTGGGGATCTGCATGACGCTCTTGTAGCCGAACTTCTTGTTCAGAGCGGGAGCGATCTCAGCAACATACTTTTCTTTCATTCTGCTAGCCATGAAATTACTCTCCTCTCATCAGATTTCGGCGCCGCACTTGCGGCAGACGCGGACCTTCTTGTCGCCATCGACCTTGTAGCCGACGCGAACGCCCTTGCCGCACTTCTCACAGAACAGGGCCACCTTGCAGGCGCGGATGGGGGTCTCCTTCTTCACGATGCCGCCCACATCGCCCTGCTGACGGGGCTTGGTGTGGCAGGTGGCGACGTTGACCTTCTCCACGATGACCTTGTTTTCGCTGGGCATGGCGACCAGCACCTTGCCCTTAACGCCCTTGTCCTTGCCGGACAGGACGATAACGGTATCATTCTTCTTAATGTTCATTCCTTCGGTCCTCCATTAGATGACTTCGGGGGCCAGAGACAGGATCTTCATGTAATCCTTCTCACGCAGCTCACGAGCCACAGGTCCAAAGATACGGGTACCCTTGGGGTTGTGGTCTTCCTTGATGATCACGGCTGCGTTCTCATCAAAGCGGACATAGGAGCCGTCCTCACGGCGAACGCCGCGCTTGGAGCGGACGATCACAGCCTTGACGACCTCGCCCTTTTTCACAGTGCCGCCGGGAGTGGCCTTGCGGACGGAAGCAACGATGACATCACCGATGTTGCCGTACTTGCGCTTGGAGCCGCCCAGCACACGGATGCAGTGGATTTCCTTGGCGCCAGTGTTGTCGGCAACCTTCAGATAGCTTTCTTCCTGAACCATTTGTTTCCGACCTCCTTACTTCGCCTTCTCGATGATGCGAACCAGTCTCCAGCGCTTGTCCTTGGACAGGGGCCGGGTCTCCATGACCTCAACGGTGTCGCCGATGCCGCACTCGTTGTTTTCGTCGTGGGCCTTCAGCTTGTAGGTCCGCTTCATGGTCTTCTTGTACAGAGGATGCTGCACGCTATCCTCGATTGCAACCACAATGGTCTTGTCCATCTTGTCGGAGACGACCTGACCGATTCTGGTTTTACGGAATGCTCTATTCTCAGTCATTTACGTATCCTCCTCAGACGTTGGTCTTCTCGCGAATAATGGTCTTGACGCGGGCAATGTCCTTCTTGGTCGCGGCGATCTGCATGGGGTTGTCCAGCTGGTTGGTTGCGTGCTGCATTCTCAGCATGAACAGATCCTTCTTCAGCTCGTCCAGCTTCTTAGCCAGCTCTTCGACAGACAGGTTCTTCAGTTCCTTTGCCTTCATCATTATTCACCACCAATCTCAGTTTCGGCTTCCTTGGTGATGATCCGGGTCTTGATGGGCAGCTTGTGCTGTGCCAGACGCAGAGCCTCGCGGGCGACCTCTTCGGACACGCCGCCGATCTCAAACATCACCTTCTGATTCTTAACGACTGCGACCCAGCCTTCGGGAGCGCCTTTACCGGAACCCATACGGGTGCCCAGGCCCTTCTTGGAATAAGGCTTGTCGGGGAAAATCTTGATCCAGACCTTACCGCCACGCTTGGTGTAACGGGTCATGGCGATACGGGCGGCCTCGATCTGGTTGCCGGTGATCCAGCCGGGCTCCAGAGCCTGGATACCGAACTCACCGTAAGCAACCTTGTTACCGCGGGAGGCAGTGCCGGTCATACGGCCACGCTGAACCTTGCGGTACTTTGCTCTCTTCGGCATCAGCATTAGCGGTTACCTCCTTCACGGTTGTAGTTTCTTCTCTCGCCGCCCTGACGACGGTCTCCGCCCTGACGGCGCTCACCGTTCCGGCGGTCACCGTTGCGGCGCTCACGGCGCTCACGGGGAGCGGGTTCGGGAGTGGCGGCGCGCAGAGTGGTGTTCAGAACCTCGCCCTTGTAGATCCACACCTTCACGCCGATGCGGCCGTAGGTGGTGGCAGCCTCCGCGAAGCCGTACTCGATGTCAGCACGGATGGTCTGCAGGGGGATGGTGCCCTCGTGGTAGGACTCGGAGCGGGCGATTTCGGCGCCGCCCAGACGGCCGCCGCAGGTGACCTTGATGCCCTTGGCACCCAGGCGGGTGGCCTGCTGCATGGCCTTCTTCATGGCCCGGCGGAAGGAGATACGCTTCTCCAGCTGCTGAGCGATGTTCTCAGCCACCAGCTGCGCGTTCAGGTCAGGGCTGCGAACCTCAACGATGTTCAGGTTCACGCTCTTGCCCAGCTTGCCTTCCATCTCCTTGCGCAGGTTCTCGATCTCAGCGCCGGCCTTGCCGATCACCACGCCGGGGCGGGAGCACCACAGGTTGATCTTGACCTTGCCGTTAGAACGCTCGATCTCGATCTTAGCCACGCCAGCGGCGTACAGCTTGTTCTTCAGATACTTACGGATGTTGTAATCCTCGACGACCAGGTCGCCCACCTTGTCCTCGCGGGCATACCAGCGGGAATCCCAGTCCTTGATTACACCAACGCGCAGTCCATGGGGATTAACTTTCTGTCCCATAGCTACCTCCTGATTAAGCCTTCTCGCTCACACCGATGGTGATGTGAGTGGTTCTCTTGTTGATCCGAACGAAACCACGACGGGAAGCGATGCGGCCGCGCTTCAGGATGGGGCCGGGGTTCGCAACGCAGGTGGAAACGTACAGGTTTTCAGCGTTCAAGCCGTTGTTGTGCTCAGCGTTGGCAACAGCGCTCTTCAGCAGCTTGGCCATAGGCTCACAGGCTGCCTTGGAGGTCTGGCTCATCAGAGCGGCGGCGGTCTTAACGTCCTTGCCGCGGATCATGTCGCAAACCAGCTTGACCTTACGAGGAGACATACGGACGAATTTAACATGTGCAAAAAATTCCATCATTCTACCTCCTTACTTGCTGTTCGCAGTCTTGCTGCCGGAGTGACCACGGAAGGTACGGGTGGGGACGAACTCGCCCAGCTTGTGACCGACCATGTCCTCGGTGATATAGACGGGAACGTGCTTCCGACCGTCGTGGACAGCGATGGTGTGACCAACGAAGGAGGGGAAGATGGTGGAAGAACGAGACCAGGTCTTCAGAACCTTCTTTTCACCGGCCTTGTTCAGCTCCTCCACGCGCTTATACAGCTCAGGAGCTACGAAAGGGCCCTTCTTGATACTTCTGCTCATTTCATTTCCTCCTTACTTGCTGTTTCTGCGCTTGACGATGAACTTATTGGAGCGGTTCTTCGTCTTGCGAGTCTTGTAACCCAGTGCGGGCTTGCCCCAGGGAGTCACAGGACCGGGACGGCCGACAGGAGCGCGGCCCTCGCCACCACCGTGGGGATGGTCGTTGGGGTTCATAACGGAGCCGCGGACGGTGGGACGGATGCCCATGTGACGCTTGCGGCCGGCCTTGCCGATGTGGACGTTCTCATGATCCAGGTTGCCCACCTGACCGATGCAGGCGGTGCAGTTGGTCCGGACGTAGCGAACCTCACCGGAGGGCAGACGGACCTGTGCCAGGTCGCCTTCCTTCGCCATCAGCTGCGCGGCGGCGCCGGCGGAACGAACCAGCTGAGCGCCGTGGCCGGGCTGCAGCTCCACATTGTGGATCACAGTACCGACGGGGATGTTGGCGATGGGTAGGCAGTTGCCGGGCTTGATGTCGGCATTGGCGGAAGCCACCACCACATCACCGGCCTTCAGGCCGTAAGGAGCCAGAATGTAGGACAGGGTATTGTCCTCGTACTGGATGAGTGCGATATAAGCGGAGCGGTTGGGATCGTACTCGATGCGCTGCACGGTGGCGGGCATCTCGGTCTTCAGACGCTTGAAGTCGATCACACGATACTTCCGCTTGTTGCCGCCGCCGTGATGACGGACGGTGATGCGACCATAGCTGTTGCGACCGGCATGCTTCTTCAGGGTCTCAACCAGGCTACGCTCAGGTTTTGCCTTCTTGTCCACGCCGTCGAAGCCGGAAACAGTCATGTTGCGGCGGGCGGCGGTGTAAGGCTTAAAAGTCTTAATTGCCATTTGCGTTTCTCTCCTTTTTGAGATTGATTAGACCATGCCCTCGAAGAACTCGATGGTCTTGGAATCGGCAGTCAGGGTGACGATTGCCTTCTTGTACTCAGCACGCTTGCCGACGGGGTAAGCGCCGGTGCGCTTGACCTTGCCCTGCATGCGGATGGTGTTGACCTTTGCGACCTTCACGCCGAAAGCCAGCTCAACGGCTTCCTTGATCTGGGTTTTGTTGGCGTTGACGTCCACCATGAAAACGTACTTCTTGTCAGCCACAGCCTCCATGGACTGCTCGGTGATGACAGGTCTTCTGATGATATCGTAAGCGTTCATTATGCGAATACCTCCTCGATCTTCTGGAGGGCTGCCTTGTCAACAACCAGCTTGTTGGCGTTCAGCACGTCGTAGGTGTTCAGCAGGTTGGCGAAGGTGACCTCGCAGCCGGGGATGTTGCGGCCGGACTTGACCACGTTCTGGTCAGCGGCGGCGGTGACAACCAGGGTCTTGGTGTCGCAGCCCACGGCCTTCAGGAACTTGGCAAACTCAGCGGTCTTGGGAGCGTCCATCTTGATGGCGTCGATGACCACCAGAGCGCTCTCGGCGACCTTGGCGCTCAGCACGCTCTTCAGCGCCAGCCGTTTGGCCTTCTTGTTCAGGCCGAAGCTGTAGGAGCGGGGCTTGGGAGCGAACACGATACCGCCATGGGTCCACTGGGGAGCCCGGGTGCTGCCCTGACGGGCCCGGCCGGTGCCCTTCTGACGCCAGGGCTTACGGCCGCCGCCGGAAACCTCAGCGCGGGTCAGAGCGGACTGGGTGCCCTGACGCTTGTTTGCCAGATGATTCTTAACCGCGTCGTGAACGGCAGCGGTGTTGGGGGTAATGCCGAAAACTGCTTCGGAGAGTTCGATCTCGCCAACCAGCTTGCCGGACATATCATAAACATTCGTCTTAAGCATGATTTAAGATCTCCTTTCCTTAGCCTCTTGCGGAAGCCTTCTGGGGGTTTCTGCCGGAAGCCTTCTGCGGGTTCTTGCTGATGCCGGTCTCCACATTCTTGACCTTGTTGTTCTTGACGGTGTTGCGGATGTAGACCAGACCGCCCTTGGGGCCGGGGATGGCGCCGCGGATGACGATCATGTTCAGCTCTGCGTCCACCTTCACAACTTCCAGGTTCTCGATGGTGACCTGCTCGTTGCCCATCTGACCAGCGCCGATCTTACCGGGGAAGATACGGGACTGATGAGAGGAGGCGCCCATGGAACCAGCGTGACGATGGACAGGGCCGCCGCCGTGGGTCATGGGGGTGCGGCCAGCGCCATGGCGCTTCACAACGCCCTGATAGCCGTGGCCCTTGGAAATGCCGGTGACATCGATCATGTCGCCAGCGGCGAAGGTGTCCGCCTTGACCACGTCGCCCACGTTCATGTCGGCAGCGTTATCCAGCTTAAACTCCTTCAGGTGCTTCTTAGCCTCGACGCCGGCCTTCTTCAGGTGGCCAGCCTCAGGCTTGGTCAGCTTGGACTCCTTGATGTCTTCGAAGCCCAGCTGGACGGCTGTGTAGCCGTCGGTCTCGACGGTCTTCTTCTGAGTGACGGTGCAGGGGCCTGCTTCCACGACGGTAACAGGGATCACCTTGCCGCTCTCATCGAAGATCTGGGTCATTCCGACCTTCTTGCCGATGATTGCTTTCTGCATGTTGGTTTTCTCCTTTTAATTAGGTTATTGGTCGGCTTACCGCATTGGGACGGTTACCGACATGACCCGTCCGCCCGATGCCAGACAGTGCGGGCTGCCATAATCGCGTTGTTACGTATGATTACAGCTTTATCTCAATCTCAACGCCAGCGGGAAGATCCAGGCTCATCAGGGCCTCGATGGTCTTCTGGTTGGGGTTGAGGATATCGATCAGTCTCTTGTGGGTTCTGCGCTCGAACTGCTCACGGCTATCCTTATCCTTGTGGACAGACCGAAGGATGGTAACAACTTCCTTCTTGGTGGGCAGGGGGATGGGGCCGGAAACCTGGGCGCCGTTGCGCTTTGCGGTCTCCACGATCTTTGCCGCGCTGGAGTCGATCAGCTGGTGATCGTAAGCCTTCAGCCGAATGCGGATCATCTGGTTTGCCATGGTTTGTTTTCCTCCTTGAATATCGTACTCAGTTTGCGTAGTGGCTGGGTACGGTCGAACTTACTTGTCCGCGCCGCCGTGCGTATCACTCTAAGCCATGAAAAATGGCCGACCGAGGCCGACCCATTCCCATAGGCGCAGCGATATACGCAAGCGCACACAAGGCAGTTCAGCCGCCCGATGACCGGACATACTCCGCGGAAGTTACCGTTTTTCAACGCAATCTCCCGCATCATCGCAGTGCACGCGCAGTCTTTCCCTACACGCGCTCGTATATAATACCACCCCTATTGCGGATTGTCAAGCAAAATTTCAGAAAAAATCACAAACTTTGCTTTGTTTTTTCGTGCAAACTGCGGGCCGCAGGGCGGCCATACGCCATACGTCCAATACGGGGCTTTTCCGTCCAGCCCGCAAACCAACTGCGCTTATTCGATCATGTTGGTATTTCGCTAACTAAGAAAACATGTCATTGCGAGCCAGTGCGCTTAAGTGGCGTGGCAATCCGTACTCCTCTTTGTGCCGGGTACGATATTGGAACGTGAAAAGGGGGAACGGATTGCCACGTCGCTTCGCTCCTCGCAATGACATCTAAATCAGCAATGTTCTCCTTATGTCGAATAACCTCGGTTGCGTTGTGGGCTGGACGGAAAAGCCCCGTATTGGACGTATGGCGTATGGAAAATGCGGCCGGACACAACCGGCCGCATTGGCGTTCACTTGATCTCCCAAGCCTTGATCTGGCTGGACTTTTCGTAGAGCTTCAGATAGCTTTCATACCGGCTCCTTTCGATTTCGCCGGCCTCCACCGCCGCCCGGACGGCACAGTCCGGCTCCCTGCGGTGGGAGCAGTCGTCAAAGCGGCATTTCCCCAGATAGCTTCCAAAATCCGGGAAGGCATACTGAAGATTTTCCTTCAAAATCAGCTCCATCTGGTCGGTATCGAAGGAGGAAAACCCCGGCGTATCCGCCACATAGGTGTTTTCTCCCAGCCGGTACAGCTCCACATGCCGGGTGGTGTGCCGGCCACGGCCCAGCTTTTCGGAAACTTCGCCGGTTTCCAGCTGCAATTCCGGGGCCAGACGGTTGAGAATGCTGCTCTTGCCAACGCCGGAGTTGCCGGTGAAGGCTGTCAGCTTTCCTTCCAGCAGGGCACGAAGGTCTTCCACGCCCTCTCCCGTCTCGGCGCTGGTGCAGATCACCGGGAAGCCCGCGTGCTCGTAAATCCGAACCAAATCCATTGCCGGGTCTAAATCGCACTTGTTGACGCACAGAACTGCCTGCACATTCTGGTCTCCCGCGATGGCGGCTACCCGGTCGATGAGAAACGGCTCCGTAACAGGGTTCACATTGGCGGCGAATATCACCAGCGCGTCCACGTTGGCAACCGCCGGACGGATGAAGTGGTTCTTCCGGGGCAGGATTTTCTCCACCATCCCTTTTCCCTTTTCCACGGTGATCTCCACCAGATCGCCGGTGAGGGGAGAATTCCCCTCCCTGCGCAGGATGCCCCGGGCCCGGCAGGTAATCAGCCCCTCCTGGGTCTGGACATCATAGAAGCCGCTTAGAGAGCGCAGAATGCGCCCTTCCGTTTTTTTCATCATGCTCAGGGCTCCACTTTCTTGGGGGTAAAGTCCACCGACTTTGTCTCGACAAAGTCGCCGTTGATGTACAGGTCATAGTACACAACGCCGCTGCCCGTCAATTTTAACACGACGGTCTGGGCCCCGGGGGACACCATCCTTTGCACCAGAACCTCCGGGGTTCCGGCAAGACACACGTCCAGCTGGTATTCCTCGTCCCGCACGGGAACCACCCAGGATACGTCGAAGGTACGGGTGGTGGTATCCGGTTCGGTTTCCTGCGGCTGGGTATCCCCCGCCGTCTCCGTCGCGCCCCGGGAATACTGAATGATCACCTCGGCAGTTACGTCCACCGTTTCGTTCTTGGTGACAGACTGGTAGACCACCTCATTCTCCGGCTGGGAGCTTTCCGTCGGCTCAAAGCGCACGTTGGTAAAGCCCAGCTGGTTCATCAGCTCCCTGGCCCGATTCAGTTCCAGCCCCACCACGTTCGGCATGGACTTCTCCACCACCTCCGGTCCGGTGCTGACATAGATATAGATGGTCTGGCCCTCGGTGACCTCGGAGCCTGCCCCCGGGTCGGTGCGGGTGACCACACCCGCCTCGTAGACGTAGCTGACTTCCTTCTTTTTCAGGGGCTTAAAGCCCTGACTGTCCAGCAGCTTATAGGCTTCCTCCGCGTCCGCGCCCGCGAAATTGTCCAGCGTTCTGACCTCCGGCTCCGGGCCCATGCTGACGGTAATCCAGATAGCGGAACCCCGCTGCACCTTGGAACCGCCGACAGGCTCCTGACTGATGATCTCATCCTTGGGGTGGCTCTCGCTGTACTGCCGGGGCTGCAGGCGGATGGCGAAATCCGGGTAGTCCTCCGCCAGGGCTTCGCTGTACAGGCCGCCGGTGAGGTAGGGCACCTCCACGGTGTCCTTTTCCTGATCCAGAAGGGCCCCGCTGAACAGGGCAATCAGGAACACAATGATGGCAAACACCGCCACGGCGCTGCAAATCACGATGGCAGTCGTCGCCACCCGGCTGCGCTCCTTCTCCTTCTTTTTCTGCTCCTCCCGGTGCCGCTGCTGGACCCGGCTGACAATCTCGCTGTCCCGCTGGGCCGTCACGGGCCGTGCCGCCGTACCGGTGCGCCGCTGGGGCGCGGGCTGGGATGCGGGGCGCTCCCCGGTTCTCGCCTGAACCTTCTTCTCCGCCGTGGTCATGGGGATGCCCGCGGTGGGTATTTTCCGGGTGGCGTCGTCCAGCAGGGTGTGATAATCAAACACAATGGCGGGATTCTTCCGGAATTCCTCCATATCCTGCAGCATTTCCGTAGCGGAAACGTACCGGTCCCGGACTTCCAGCGCCATAGCCTTCATAATGATCTGTTCCAGTCCCTTGGGGATGTTGGGATTGTAGACGGAGGGCGCAGGCGCGCCGCCGTTGATGTGCTGAATGGCGACAGACACAGCGGATTCGCCGTCATAGGGCGGGCGGCCCGCCATCATTTCGTACATGACCACGCCCAGAGAGTACAGGTCGGACCGGTTATCCGTGTGACCGCCCTTGGCCTGCTCGGGAGAAATGTAGTGGACGCTGCCCAGAGCCTCCTTGGTCAGGGTATTGCTCTTGTTCATCACCCGGGCAATGCCGAAATCCATGACCTTCACGGAGCCGTTTTTCAGCACCATGATGTTGTGGGGCTTGATGTCCCGGTGGATGATGCCCCGGCTGTGGGCGTGCTCCAGGCCCTTGGCAATCTGCAAGGAGAAATGCAGGGTCTCCTTCCAGTTGAGCACGCCCTTTTTCTCCATGTATTCCTTCAGAGAGATGCCGTCGATCAGCTCCATGACAATGAAGTTGGCGCTGTCGGAGGTGGAAACGTCGTAGACCTGCACGATGTTGGGGTGGCTCAGCATAGCCACGGCCTCGCCCTCCGCCCGGAACCGGCGGCGGAATTCCTCGTCTCTGGCAAATTCGTCTTTCAGTATTTTAATCGCGACCAACCGGTTCAGCCGATGGCAGCGCGCTTTATAGACTACGGCCATGCCGCCGGTACCGATGACTTCCAGAATCTCGTATCGACCGTCCAGCAGCCGTCCAATGTATTGATCCATAAGTGCAATAGGCTCCTTTCGGCTTAAACCAGAATCAGAACGCTGGTCACGTTATCCGGCGCGCCGCGGCTTTTGGCAATGTCCAGCAGCCGCTTGCAGCACTGATGCTTATTCACGCCGTGGACGACCTCGAAGAGGATTTCCTGATCGTCCATCAGATTGCTCAGTCCGTCGGAGCACAGGAGCAGATAGTCCCCCCTGCTCACGCTCCAGTGAAAAATGTCGCACAGCACCGTGGGCTCCGTGCCGATGGCCCGGGTGATAAAGTTCTTGCCCGGATAGCTTTTCGCGGTCTCCGGAGTCAGATCCCCCCGGTCCACCATCATCTGCACCAGAGAATGATCCTTGGAAATCTGCTGGATGCCCGTGCGGTTGATGCCATAGGCCCGGCTGTCGCCTACGTTGACCACCGTCGCCTTGTTTTTTCGCACCACCGCCGCCACCAGCGTGGTACCCATGCCGTCGAATTCCTCGAACTGGGCACTCTGGTCGTATACCGTGAAATTCGCCAGCTTCACCGCGCTGCGGAGCATCTGGTCAACCCGGTCGGACTCCATGCCGGTCACCCAGCTGCGTCGGATTTCCTCCACAAAGACCTCCACCGCCAAGGTGCTGGCGATATTGCCGGACTTGGCGCCGCCCATGCCGTCGCAGACCACGCCCAATAGCGTCTCCCGGTCCAGCTGTTCAATTCGGTAGGCGTCCTGATTCTGCTTTCGGACGCAGCCAGGATCGGTAAGTCCCCAGCTCTGCATAGGCGCAGCACCTTCTTTCTTCCGTATCTAATCTACTGTCTCTCTTTTTGATACTTCCGCCGCAGCTGCCCGCAGGAGGCGTCAATGTCTCCCCCAAGGGTACGGCGAACCGTTGCTGTCACGCCGCCGTCTTCCAGCAGCTTCTGAAACCGCGCCACCGCCTCCCGGGAGCTGGGTTGTAAGGGACTTTCCTCCACATGGTTCAGGGGGATCAGATTGACGTGGGCCCCCAGACCCTTCAGCCGCCCAAGCAGCTCCTTCGCGCATTCCGGGGTGTCGTTGACCCCGTCGATCATGGCGTATTCAAAGTGGATGCGCCGTCCCGTGGCGTCATAGTACCGGCGGCAGGCCGCCAGCAATTCCTCGATGGGGTAGGCCTTATTCACCGGCATGACCTTGCTGCGCAGTTCATTGTTGGGGCCGTGGAGGGAAATGGCAAGGCTGATTTGGAGCTTTCTCGCCGCCAGCTCATCGATTTTCGGCACAAGGCCGCAGGTGCTCAGGCTGATGTGGCGCATGGAAATATTCATGCCGTCGGGGTGGTTCACCAGCTCCAGAAAGCGCATGACGTTGTCGAAATTGTCCAGCGGCTCTCCGATGCCCATGAGCACGATGTGGGAGATGGGAAGGCCGGAGTCGATCTGCGTAAACAGCACCTCGTCCAGCATTTCAAAAGGCTCTAAGCGCCGCACCAGTCCGCCAATGGTGGATGCGCAGAAGGCGCAGCCCATGCGGCAGCCCACCTCCGTGGAGATGCAGACGGTGTTGCCGTAGCGGTAGCGCATGAGCACCGTCTCCACGCAGTTGCCGTCAGACAGCTGCCAGAGATATTTGATGGTGCCGTCCTTTTGGGATTCCTGCTTTCGCACCACCTTCGGCACGAAAAGCGGGTAGTGCTCTGCCAGCGTCTGCCGTAGAGCCTTGGGCAGGTTCGTCATCTCGTCATAGGACCGGACGCCCTTGTGGAGCCACGTAAACACCTGCCCCGCCCGAAAGGCAGGCTGACCCAGCTGTTTTAAGATATCAGCCAGCTCCGGCTGGGTCAGAGATTTCAGATTCATACTTTCCTCCGCAGACGGCAGATGAAGAAGCCGTCGGTATCGTACTGCCCGGGAATCAGGGTCAGCATCCCGGTTTCGTTTTTGGGGAACATTCCCGGCAAGGGCAGGGGTTCCGTGACAAAATCCTCATGCCGCTGCAAAAAGGCGTTTACAACATCCTCATTTTCCGTGCGCAGCACCGTGCAGGTGGAGTAGAGAAGCAGGCCACCCTTTTTTACATAGCGGGATTGATTTTCCAGAATTTTCAGCTGTAATTCCGGCAGTTCTTCCATTTCTTTCAGGTCTTTGTAGCGAATATCCGGTTTTTTCCGGATAATGCCCAACCCGGAACAGGGAACGTCTGCGATTACCGCATCCATGGTGCTTTCCCATTCCGGGACGAACGCGGATGCGTCCTGCAAACGGGCCGTGATATTGGTTAAGTGAAGCCGTTCGGCACCGGCGGCAATCAGGCCGGTTTTGTGGGGGTGGATGTCACAGGAGACGATTTCTCCCCTGCCGCCCATGGCAATGGACGCGGCAAAGCTCTTCCCCCCCGGCGCGGCGCAGCAGTCCAGCACCCGTGCTCCCTCTTTGGGAAGCTGGGCGCACAGCACGCTGAGCCTTGCCGCCGGGTCCTGCACATAGAAAAGCCCATCCTGGAAGGCATCCAGCCGCTCCAGGTCTCCTGTGCCGGAGAGAATCAGGCAGTCCGGCATCCAGTCGTGGTACCGAACAGTCACGCCTGCGGCTTCCAGACTTTGGGCCAGCGCGGCGGCGGTAGTGCGCAGAGTATTCACCTGCACCACCGTATCCGGGGCGGCGTTGTCCGCAATCAGCATGGGCTCCAGCGTCCCCTTGGGCAGATTCGCCTTAAGCAGGGAAATCAGCGGGTCGGGGTGGCTATAGCGGTCAGCGTAGGAGGTCGGCTCCTTGAGCTGCCCCCGGGTACGGACGGCGCTGCGCAGAACGCCATTGACCAGCGGGGCCGCCTTGGGATTTTTGCAGTATTTCTTCGCCAGCGCCACGGATTCATTCACCGCCGCGCTGTCGGGAATTTTGTCTAATTCGTAAAGCTGATACAGCCCCAGATGGAGGATATCCCGCACCACCGGGTGCAAATCCTTCAATTTTCCGGTCAAAAGCTGCTGTAAATAGAAATCCAGCTTTCCCCGGTTCTGGGATACGCCGTAAGTGAGCCTTGTCGCCAAGGCCGCCTCCCGGCTGTCCAGGCGGTCCTTTCTGATGGCGGTTTTCAGCACGCCGTTGGGCCACGCGCCGTCCCGGCGGCAGGCAATCAGCGCGTTCAGCGCCGTCTCCCGGGCACCCATCAGTGTTGCAGCGGGTGGCCCCGGAAATAGTCGGGAGCCGCCATGCGTTTGCCGCCCTCGGCCTGCAGGGAGGTGATTTCCACCGCGCCCTCGCCGCAGGCCACCACAAGGCCGGTTTTGGTCAAGCCCAGAATCTGCCCCGGCGTGCCGCTGCCGGACACCACCCGGGTATCGTGAACCTTAAAGGTTTTCCCCTGCAAAACAAACGTCGCCACAGGCCAGGGGTGCAGGCCCCGTACATGGTTATGCACCTGAAGGGCGGTTTTATTCCAATCAATGGGGCACATGGATTTGTCCAGCATGGGGGCATAGGAAACCTCCGCCGGATTTTGGGGCACCGCGGGCAGCTTCCCCTCTTTTTCGAACCGGGACAGGGTCTTGCTGAGAAGCTCTGCCCCCAGCACCGCCAGTCGGTCAAGCAGCTCCCCGGCAGTCTCATTTTCGCCAATGGGGGTCTTGGACACGTCAATGATGTCCCCCGCGTCCATCTCCCGGCACAGATACATCGCCGTCACGCCGGTTTCCTGCAAGCCGTCCAGCACCGCCCACTGATAGGGAGCGCTGCCCCGGTATTTGGGCAGGAGGCTTGCGTGGATGTTGATGCAGCCAAATGTGGGCACATCCAGCACCTTCTGGGGCAGGATGCGCCCATAGGCCACCACGGCGCAAATGTCGGGCTTGAGGGCACGCAGCTGCTCAACGGTTTCTTCCTCCCGGAAGTTCTCGGGCTGATACACCGAGATTCCGGCAGCCAGCGCCACTTCCTTCACCGGGGAAGCTACCAGCTTCATACCCCGGCCCTTGGGGCGGTCGGGCTGGGTGTAAACACCCACCACCTCAAAGCCATCATCAAGAATTTTCTTCAAACAGGTCGCCGCGATGTCCGGCGTTCCCATAAACACAATCCGCATTAGTCCTCGTCTCCCGCCAGCTCCTCCTCGGTGAGGAACCGCTCCATGACCTCGGTGTACACAATGCCGTCCAGATGGTCCAGTTCGTGGCAGAAGCACCGGGCGATCAGTTCTTCCCCCTCGGCCTCATACCAGTTGCCGTTCCGGTCCTGTGCCCGCACCTTGGCGTAATTGGGCCGCTTCACCAGACCGTACTTACCGGGCACGCTGAGGCAGCCCTCCGCGCCGATCTGCTCGCCGCTGGTTTCCAGCAGAGTGGGGTTAATCAGCTCCAAAATCTCTTCGCCGGTGTCCACCAGCACCACCCGGCGCAGAATACCGACCTGCGGGGCTGCCAATCCCACGCCGTTGGCCTGCTCCAGGGTTTCCGCCATGTCGTCCAGCAGCCTGTGCAGCCGTCCGTCAAATTTCTCCACCGGCCTGCAAACCTTGTGCAGCGCGGGGTCCTTATCCGTCAGAATTTTCCGTAGTCCCATAGCAATTCCTCTCTTTACATATCGTAGCCGTTGACGTCAATGAAAGCACTGACGCCCCGGTTGGCTTTGTCCCGGCTAAACTGCCGCAGCAGATAGGAAAGCAGCTGCCGCAAGGGTTTGCTCATCCGGCACCGAATGGTGAGCTGATACCGGAAGTTGTAGTTGACCTTAGGCACCACACAGGGGGCCGGCCCCAGCACGGTGCAGGTTTCCTCCGTATAGGGTGCCTGCCGCAGGCAGGCGTTCAGGCTGTCCCGAAAGACCGCCGCGCCCCGGAGTACGTTCGGTTCCTCCTGCCCGGTGAAGGTCACTGCCGCCAAGTCACCAAAGGGCGGGGCGCTCTGGGCCTGCCGCAGACGGATTTCCAAATCGTAAAACCCGTCGTAGTCCTGCTTCGCCGCCAGACGGATCACCTGATGCTCCGGGACAAGGGTCTGGATCACGGCACGTCCCGGGGTATCGCCCCGGCCTGCCCGGCCCACCACCTGGGTCAGCATATTAAACGTCGTCTCCCCCGCCCGGTAGCCGCCGGTGTACAGACTCAGGTCGGCGTCCAGCACCCCCACCAGCGTCACATTCGGCAGGTTCAGGCCCTTGGCAACCATCTGGGTGCCAAGGAGGATGGGGGTATTCTCCTTCTGGAAGTGTTCCAGAATTTTCTCATGGGTATTCACCGCGCTGACCGTGTCGGTATCCATGCGGAGGGTTTCCATGTCGGGAAACAGGGTGGCAAGCTCCTGCTGCACCTTCTGGGTGCCGGTGCCGATGGTTTTCAAAGGCCCGCCGCAGCTGGGGCACCGCTCCGGGGCTGGCTGGGAAAAGCCGCAGTAGTGGCACATCAGCCGGTGGTTGGCGCTGTGATAGGTCAGCTTTACGCTGCAACGGGGACACTCCGGGGTTTCCCGGCAATCCACGCACACCAGCGCCCGGCTGTTGCCCCGGCGGTTCAGAAGCAGAATGGTCTGCTTCCCGGCGTCCCGGGTCTGCAAAATCGCCTCCCGAAGGGGAACGCTCAGGCTGGTGTCGTTGCCCAGCTTCAGCTCCTCCCGCATATCCACAATGTCCACATCCGGCAGTGGTCTTCCGTTGTAACGCTGCCGGAGGGTGTACAGACGGTACGCGCCGGTTTTTGCCCGGTACATACTCTCGATGGAGGGAGTCGCCGAGCCGAGAAGCACCAGCGCATTTTCCTTGGCCCCCCGCCAGATGGCGACTTCCTTCGCAGAATACCGGGGGCTACTTTCGGATTTATAGGAGTGCTCCTGCTCCTCGTCCAGAATAATGAGGCCGGGGTCGCAGGGGGCAAACACCGCGCTGCGGGTGCCGACGACGACCTTCGCGTCGCCGTTTTTGACCCGCTTCCACTGATCGTACCGTTCGGCAGTGGACAGGCTGCTGTGCAGCACCGCCACCTGAGTGCCAAAATAGGCCGCCAAGACGCCCAGCAACTGGGGGGTCAGGGCGATTTCCGGTACCAGAAGCATGGCGGCTTTGCCGCGTTCCAAACAGGCCTGAATCAGGCGGATATAGACGGAGGTTTTGCCCGAGCCGGTGACGCCGTAAAGCAGCGCCACGCCGGGAGCTTCCTGCCCCATCTGCGCGTCCAGCCCTTCAAAGCAGGCCTGCTGCTCCCGGTTCAGTACCAGCGGGCCGTCCAGTTGGGCGGGCCGGATTTCCCGGCAGCGCAGAACCGGACGTTCCGTCAGGGTCAGGTAGCCCAAACTTTCCAACCGGTTCACCGTGGCGGTGGACGCGCCGGTAAAATAGCACAGGTCCTTCACCGCCACGCTGCCCACGCTGCAAAGCAGCTCCAGCGCCTGTTTTTGCATGGCGGCGGATTTGGGCCGTTTTTCGGCGTAGGCCATGGCCTCCTCCGCAGGGACGGCAAGGGTGGCGATTCTTTCGGATTTGTCGTGGGTCTTTCGCAGATAGTCCGTCTGCGCGGACACCCACTTTTTCCGGGTCAGGTAGGTCAGCACCTCGGAAAGAGCATCCTCATCGGCAATCAGATTTCGGAGGGCGTCCTCCTCCGCCTGCCCGCCTAAGTTTTCCAGCAGTTCCAGCACTGCCCCGGCGTTTTCCTTACGGATGGTCTTTTCCTTCCAACTCCGGTCCTCCGTCAGGAAAACCGTCAGCTTGGTGCGAAACCACAATCCCGCCGGGAGCATGACCCGGATGGCGTCAAAAAAGGTGCAGAAGTACCGCTCCCGCAAAAAAGCCGCCAGCCGAAGCTGGCTTTCGGTCAGCACGGCTTCCTCGTCCAGACAGCGTTCGATGGCTTTCAGCTTGTCCGCGCTGCCCTCCTCCACCGTCAGGACGATTCCCTCCGTGCGCTTGTTGGCCCGTCCGAAGGGCAGCATGACCCGCTGCCCCGGCCGGACGGTGAGATTCTCGGGAACATAGTAGGAATAGGGCTTGTCTATGGCAAAATTCGCCGCCGCGACAGCAATTTTCGCAATCATAGCAACCCTCCTCCGATGTCACTGCTTGTATTCGTCTTTAATCGTAGCGGACAGCTCGCCGTCGGCGACCTCCTGAATGGCCAGGGTCACAGGCTTCTCAGGCAGTTCTTCCTGAAGGGCCTCAGACTCGGCGGCAATCTGACGGGCCCGGTGGGCCACCAGATTCACCAGCAGGTAACGGCTATCCACATTCTTCAGCAAATCCGCAACAGGGGGGTACAGCATATTATTTTCCTCCAATCGAAATATACATTCGTTTTTGAGTTGACAGTTGAAAGTGGAAAGTTTCCATAGATGCCCTGCAGCTTTCAACTTTCAACCATCAACTTTCAACTGGCGTTTCCGCCTTATTCGGCGATGATCTTCAAAATCTCGTCGGCGCAGCGTTCCGGGTCGTCGTTGACCACTACATGGTCGTACCATTGTTTCTGCTCCATTTCCCAGACGGCCCGCTCCATGCGCATTTTAATCTGCTCCTCCGGGGTATCGCCCCGGCCCCGCAGGCGGCGCTCCAGTTCTTCCATGGAGGGCGGCATAATGAAGATCAGCTGGGCATCCGGCAGCTTCTGACGAACCTGCTTCGCGCCGGCGGGCTCGATGTCCAGCAGAACGGGGCCATGCTCCCGCTTTTCCTCCGCCTGGGCTCGGGGGGTGCCGTAATAGTTGTCCGCATGGGCGTCGTATTCGAGGAATGCGCCCTGGGCAATCATCTCCTCAAATTTTTCCCGGGAAATAAAGTAGTAATGCACGCCGTCAATCTCGCCGGGCCGGGGAGGCCGGGTGGTAGCGGAGACGGAAAAGGACAAATCCTTCCGCTTTTTCATCATGATGCCCAGAACCGTGCCCTTTCCAACGCCGGAAGCGCCAGAAATGACAATGAGTTTTCCCTTGCTCATGTTTCTTCCTCCATCTTTACGTCCTGCACGTCCATCCACCTTGCGCCAATGGTCTCGGAGGGGATGGCGGACAGAATCACATGGTCGGTGTCCATCAGGATCACCGCCTTGGTCTTTCGTCCGAAGGAGGCGTCAATGAGCATTCCCCGGTCCCGGGCCTCCTGAATCACACGCTTAATGGGCGCGGAGTCCGGCGCGACGATGGCAAGCAGCCGGTCCGCCGCCACCATGGAACCGAAACCGATGTTGATGAGCTTCATTGCGGTACCTCCCAAAGACGAATATTGCGAATTCGTATGTCATTGCGAGCCAGTCTGCTGACTGGCGCGGCAATCCGTTCCCCTTTTCACATCCCGATAACATACCCGCTGCCAAAAGGAGTGCGGTTTGCCACGTCGCTTCGCTCCTCGCAATGACACAAAGGAGCAATTCATTCAATATTTTGCGTCTGCTCCCGAATCTTTTCCAGCTCGGCCTTGATGTCCACCACAATCCGGGCCATCCGGACGTCGGAGCACTTGGAGCCGATGGTATTGCTCTCCCGGTTCATCTCCTGCAGCAGGAAGTCCAGCTTCCGGCCGATGGCCCCGCCGGCAGTGAGCATATTGTTCATCTGGTCAAGATGGCTTCTCAGGCGGACGGTCTCCTCGTCCACGGCAACCTTGTCCGCAAAAATGGCGGCTTCCGTCAGGATGCGGCTTTCGTCGATGGCGGTGTTCGCCAGCACCTCTTTCAGCTTGTTTTCAAGCCTCGTGCGGTAGTCCGCCACGGTCTGACCGCTGCCGGCCTCCACCTGTTCCACAAGAGACAGGATGGTCTGGCCCCGGGAACGCAAATCGTTTTCCAAAGCCCTTCCTTCCGCAGAGCGCATGGCGTCAAAGCGCTCCAGCGCCTGATTCACCACGCTCAGAAGGTCGGCTAGAAGCTGCTCCTCGTCCACCTCCGGCTTGTCCACGGTGAACACATCCGGCATCCGGGACAGTAAGCTGACACTGATATCCTCCCGGATACCGTAGTCCTTCGCCATCTGGTGCATGGCGTCCAGATACCCCTCCACCATTGCGGTGTTCAGGGTAATCTTCACATCCTGTGCTCCCTCGGCGCGCAGAGAGACGAACACGTCCACCTTGCCCCGGGAGATGGCCCCCTTCACCGCCTGCTTCACCGCGTCCTCGGCATAGGACAGAGCCCGGGGCAGCTTCACGGTGCAGTCTAAGTACCGGTTGTTGACGGAGCGCAGCTCCACGGTGAACTCCCTGCCGTTGACGGTCTCCACCGCCCGGCCGTAGCCGGTCATACTCTTAACCATGGTTTTCTTCCTCTTTTCTGACGGTTGTCGTATCCGCAAACGCGGTAATGGTGTAGTGAAGGTCGGCCTTGTTTACCACGAGACGGTCATAGGCAATGACGATCACCACGCCCAGAACGAAGCCAATTCCGCCGCCTAACGCGCCAAAACTCCCCGGCAGCGTGCCCAGATAGTAGCCCAGGAAAAACAGAACCAGCGGCAGAACGTACAGCACCACAGCGGCCTTCAGCACCGGGGCCGTGGAGGATTCCACCTTCACCAGATCTCCGGGGGCGGCCCCGATGGGGTTGTCGGCGGTGAAGATCACCGCCTCCTTCGCCGCGCCGCAGCCGGAGCACTTGTGACAGTCTCCGGAGCAGGCGCTTTCCCGGATGTGGATCACAGCGGCAGTACCGTCGTCATGGGTCTGCCGGACCCGTACCAGCTGCTCCATGTCAGCCTCCCGCGGCCTGCACCGTCGCGGAGACGGAGCTGGTCTTCACGGCGCCCACGTTGGGGAACCGGTCATCGCATACGATTTTCACTTTATAGGTCGCCGTGCCCACCTCGGCGTTGGTGAAGTCCACCACTGCCCGGATGTTTTCTTCCTTCAAGCCCGCAATTTCCGTCTCGGGGCCCCGCAGCTTCACGCTCAGGTTGGCGTTGATGATCTCCACACTTAGCCCGTCCGGCACATTGATGGGTTCAAACCGGTCGATGGTAAATTCTCTGGTCTTCAGGCCGGTGAACTTGATGGAAACCGTGACCTCATTCACGCCGGTCTGGTTGGTCACGCCCTCGGGCAGAGTCAGGGTGTACTTCTGCTCGTTGACGCTCTTATCCAAATCCGCCAGATTCACAGAGCAGACGGTGAGGGTGTCGCCCAGCTCGTTCAGCACCGCCTCGCCGCCGGAGACACGGATGGTCTTGGGCGAAATGTCGATGGTGGTATTGTGTTCATTGGCGCCGCCGCCGTAAACCACATCCGCCACCAGCTGCAGTTCCCGAATCTTCTGGATCTGCATTTCCAGCCGGACTTCTTCCACGTTGGTGGTGATCTGCTCGGCGTCCACAGGATTGCCGTCCGCGTCGCAGAGGGTGTAGCGGTAATTCTGGCTGATGGACTCCACCTGTTCCGTCAGGTCGATCTCCACCCGGGCATGGTCGATGGTGTCCACCACGGAGGCCGGACCGCTGATGGTCACGGTGTTGTTGTCCAGCACCGCGTTTTCCGTGTCATAGATGTAATCCTCGGAACGGTTGCCCGTCCACTTGATCAGCACCGGAATCTCCGACACCCGGCGGTAGTCCACATCCACAAAGATCGCGCCGGGATTCTTATTGCCCACGGTAAAGGCGCTGGGAGATACGTCGCTGGGGTAGGAAATGGTATAGCTCAGGGCGATGTGCTCCCCCGGCTCAGTGATCTGAGACAGATCCACCTTCGCCGCCAGCTTGCTGGAATCCAGCTTGCTCAGATCGCTGCGGGCGCCGGACAGGTTCAGGGAAACCGAGTTGGTGGAAATCGAGGTGACCATCAGATTCCGCTCACCCAGAACCGACTCACTTTCCATCACCACAGGAATATTATAGAAAGTATTGTTGTCCTCAATACTCACATTGTTTTTGACATACAGCCACAGACCGAAGGCCACCACCAGTGACAGGAGCATGGAGTAGAGCTTATTTCTTTTCATTGCTTCCATCCTCCTTTGCCTTGCCGGACAGCTTCCTCAGAACCTGAGCGGGGAACATGCCGCCATCATCCTCCGGCTGGGCGGTGTGCAGCTCCTGCCGCAGCAGCTTATCCAGCGTCGCCACCTTCAGGGAGCGCTTGAGCATACCGCCGACTGCCACGGAAATGGAGCCGTTTTCCTCGGACACGATGACCACCACCGCGTCGGTGGCCTCGCTCATGCCCACCCCGGCCCGGTGACGGGTGCCCAGCTCCGGGGGCAGGTTCTCGTTGGCGCTCAGGGGAAGCACACAGCCTGCCGCGGCGATGCGCCCGTCCCGGATAATCATGGCGCCGTCGTGCAGGGGGGAGTTCTTGAAGAAAATATTCCGAACCAGCTGATCGGAAACCTGCCCGTCAATGGGGGTTCCGGTTTTGAAATACTCCTCCAGCCGCTGATCCCGGGCAAACACGATCAGCGCGCCCACCTTTTCCCGGCTCATGGCCTCGCAGGCCCGGACGGTCTGGGTGATCACCGCGTCCATCTCCTGCACCGGCTGGGGCATTCCGAAGAACTTGCTCAGCTTCACATTGCCCAGGTGATCCAGCATCCGCCGAAGCTCCGGCTGGAACAGCACCACAAAGGCCAGCAGTCCAATGGCAAGGAACTGATTGAGAATCCAGTTGATGGTATAGAGCTTTGCCACGTTGGTGACCCAGGCGATGAGCACCAGCGCGATGACCGTGCGAGCCAGACGCATGATGTGCGGCGTCCGCAGAAGCGGCAGCAATTTATAGATCAGGAAGGCAACCACAAGAATGTCCAGATAATCAGACCACTGCATTTTCAGTACCTGCTGAATAATGTTCATCTTCCCATCAACCTTCTTTCTATCGGCAAACCATAGGCGCACAATGCGCTATGATATACTTATCTATTATCCGTTCCATTATAGCGGATAACGCCTCTGATGGCAATAGGCATTTCTGTAAAAATTTTATTACCGAACAGGCGGTAATTTGGCTGAGGCCCGGAGAAATGCGTCAATTTGTCCATTTGTGGTGTCAAAACCCAGACTGACCCGAATGGTCCCCGTTTCCAGCGTCCCGGCGCTCTCATGCGCCAGCGGCGCGCAGTGCAGTCCGGCCCGGACGGCGATGCCCCGACTGGCTAACCATTCCGCCGCCTCCTCGCAGTCCTGCCCCGTCAGGAAGGACACCGTCGCCGCCTGATGGGCCCCGGCAAACACCCGGAAGCCCTGCTGGATGAGGCCCCGTATGCAGTGCTGCAGGCTCTGCTGCTCCTGCCGGAAAATCGCGTTCGTGCCCACCCGCTTCAGGTACTTCAGTCCCTGGGTCAGGGCTGCATAGCCCGGTACATTCAGGGTTCCCGCTTCCAGCCGTTCCGGCAGCTCCTCCGGCATTTCCTGCTGAATGGACTGGGTTCCGGTGCCGCCGAACAGCAGCGGCTCCCCTCTCTGCCCGCACAGAAGGATTCCCGTGCCCGGCAGGCCCAGCAGTCCCTTATGCCCGGGCATGGCGACAAAATCCGCCCCCAGGGCGGAAAAATCCACCCGCAGCGTTCCTGCCGACTGGGCGGCGTCCAGAATGAAGGGGACGCCCCGCTGACGGCACAGCGCCGCCATCTCTCCCACCGGCAGAATGTAGCCAAATACGTTGGATACATGGGTAAAGACCGCCGCGTCGGCCCCCTTCAGCGCCCGGTCAAAGGCTTCCAGCGTGTCGTCCCAGTCGAACAGCCGCCGCCCGGCTACCCGGATGTCCGCCCCCAGCGCGTGGAGCGGGCGGGTCACGGCGTTGTGCTCGAAGCCCGATATAACGACCCTGCCGCCGGGCCTCACGAGACTGCGGATGGCAATATTCAGCCCGTGGGTGCAGCTGGTGGTGAGCACCACCTGTTCCGGGCGGCAGGAAAACAGCTCCGCCGCCGCTGTCCGGCAGTCGAACACCGTCCGGGCCGCCTCCATGGCGGCGCCGTACCCGCCCCGGCCCGGATTGGCGCAGACCCGCATGGCCCTCTCCGCCGCCCGGTACACCGCCGGGGGCTTGTGAAACGAGGTGGCCCCATAGTCTAGATAAATCATGTGGAAACCTCCTCCAAGAGCCCGTCTTTGCTTTGCAGATAAACCCGGCGAATGGGAATCTGCCGCTGGGCCAGCAGGGCGGTAGCCGGCTCAATTTCCGCCGCGCGAATTTTCAGGGCATAGCCGCAGCCCTGTTCCTCCATCCACCGGGGTGTCCGCTGCAAAACGCACCGGAACCCGCTTCCCTTCAGCAGCCGCTCCCCCTGTTGGGCATAGGTCACCGATCGAAAGGTAATAAAATAGAATCTCATGCCCATAACCTCCCCGGCCCAATCTATGCCGGTTTGGCACGAACCGTGCAGCCCCAGGGCGGCAGCCAATGCGTAACGAACCCGGGTGGCAGTCGTTACGCCATGGGGCCTGCTCGGTATCGTGATTGCGATAGGGCTCTGCTTTTTTATCAGGCGCTGCAAACAATATTGGGCGTGCTGCACATCCTGCAGCACGCCCAATACGGTTATTCAGTTTCCTCCAGCAAACACACCGCGTGGCAGGCCATGCCCTCGCCGCTCCCTGTGAAGCCCAGCTTTTCCTCGGTGGTGGCCTTCACGTTCACCCGGTCGGGAGCCACCCCCACGGCAGCGGCAATGTTTTCCTGCATCTGAGGAATAAAATCCTTTAATTTCGGCTTCTGGGCGATCATGGTCACGTCAATATTGCCCACCCGGAAGCCTTTTTCCGAGATTTTCCGGTACACCTCCCGTAAAAGCATCAGAGAATCCGCGCCCTTGTATTGGGGATCGGTGTCCGGGAAGTGGCGGCCGATATCTCCCAATCCCGCCGCACCCAGCAGGGCGTCGGATACCGCGTGGAGCAGCACGTCCGCGTCGGAGTGGCCCAGCAGGCCCTTTTCGTAGTCGATCTTCACGCCGCCTAAGATCAAGTCCCGGCCTTCCACCAGTTTGTGTACGTCATATCCGTGTCCGATTCTCATTGGGTTTCCTCCAAAAGCAGCTCCGCAATTTTTAAATCCATGGGTGTGGTGACCTTGAGATTCCGCTCGTCGCCCTCCACGATCTTGATTCTCATGCCTGTGCGCTCCACGGCGGAGCAGTCGTCGGTGACCTGTGCCCCGTCCTCTTCCGCCTTTCTCAGCGCGCCGCGGAGAAGGTCAAAATCAAACACCTGAGGGGTCTGCACCGCCATTAAAGACGAACGATCGGGAGTCTCCTTCACCAGTCCCCCCTGCACCACCTTGATGGTGTCCTTCACGGGGATGGCAGGCGCCGCCGCGCCGTAGGTATTGGCAGCCCGCACCACCCGGTCAATGACCTGCCAGGAAACCAGCGGTCTGGCCCCATCGTGGACGGCTGCCAGTTTGGTTCCCTTGGGCAGAGCGTTCAGCCCCAGATGGACGGACTCCTGACGGCTTTTCCCTCCGGCAACCACAGCCGCGACCTTCTTCATATCCCGGCACAAGTCGGAAATGGGCCGAATCAGGTCTTCCCGGGTGACGATGACGATGGAAGCAATGGCGTCGCAGTTCTGGAAGGCCCGGACCGTACGGACAATCATAGGCTCCCCGCCTAAATCCGCCATGACCTTATCGATGCCCCCCATGCGGGAGGCGCTGCCCGCCGCCACGATCACCGCACCGCATTGTTTCAGCGGCAACAGCTTCCGGGCCGGGCGGGTCAGGTTTGTGATATCCATGGTTACAGCTCCTTCACCAATTTCTTGTAGTATTCGCCCCGAACCATGAAATTCTTGAACTGGTCGAAGGCCGCGCTGGCGGGACTCATGAGCACCACGTCTCCCGCCTTTGCGGCAGCAG
>JAXEXE010000127.1:0-2844 GCA_034113565.1 Faecousia sp. | reverse complement strand
ATTCTGGCCGCGCAGGAGGTGTACCGATGAACACCATGACAAACGGTGCCACCATTACGGTGGTAAGTACCGGGAAAAGCTATCATACTCTCCGGGACTGGGGACTTGCCATTGGCAACAACAACTGCATTGGCACCCCGGTTCAGGAGACGTTTTATCTGGATGTCCCCGGCGCAGACGGCTTTCTGGATTACTCCGAAGCCCTCACCGGGCGTCCCATTTTCAAGCCGCGTCCCATTGAGATCACCCTGGGCGGCAAGATGGACAGACGCCTCTGGAACTCCTTTATTTCCAGCATCCGAATCCTTCTGCACGGCAAGCGGGTGCGAATCGTCTTTGACGATTTCCCCGGCTACTACTGGGAAGGCCGCGCCGAGGTGACGGAGTTTGACCGGGTGCGGGAGATCGGCACCTTCAAGTTGTCCATCCCCCAGGCAGACCCCTATGGCTACAGTCTCAATGACAACAGTACCTCGGACTGGCTTTGGAATCCTTTTGACTTTGAACTGGGGGTCATTGACGATCCCATCAGCATCACGCTCACGGAAGACAGCCCCACCGCCGCCTGTACCATCCCGCACAGCGCGGTGCCGTTTGTGGTCAGTGTGGTGGTTTCTGAGATTGGAGAAACCGGGCTGAAGATGACGGTGGACGGAGACGATTATCTCCTGCAAAAGGGCGAGAATCGGCTGGCCGAACTGCTGGTAGGTAATCAGGATTTGACGCTGAATTTTTCAGGGCGCGGCAGCCTGCAGGTTTTATTCCGAAGGAGGGTGATCTGATGTATAAAGTCAAACTGGACGGCTATGTGCTGTATCATGCGGATCATCCCTCCGCCATGCTGACAGACCCCGTCCTGGAACTGGAGCCGGGATATGCCGGTGTGTTTACGGCAACTGTGCCGCCGGACAACCCGCTCTATAACCGTATCTATTGCCGAAAATCCATGCTCTCCGTGTTTCGTAACAACACGGAGATTTTTTATGGCGAGGTGCGGAAAATTCCCAACATCGACCGCTACCGGAACAAGCAGATCTACTGCACCGGAGCGCTGAGCTTTCTGGCGGACTCCATCCAGCCCCAGGCGGAGTACCACGATATTTCCCCGGCGGTGCTGCTGGGACGGATGCTGGAGATTCACAACAGCCAGGTGGAACCGCGAAAGCAGATCAAGCTGGGCTATGTCTCCATCACCGACCCCAACAACAGCCTCTACCGCTACACCAATTACGAAAACACACTGGAAGCCATCCGGGATAAGCTGGTAGGCCGCCTGGGCGGGTACCTTCGCCTGCGGCATGAGGGCGACCAGCTGATTCTGGATTGGGTGGGCATCGAACAGTACGGCAACTACAGCACCCAGCCCATTGAGTTTGGTCTGAATCTGCTGGATTACTCCGAAACCACCTCCGCCGAGGATGTGGTTACCGCCCTCATTCCGCTTGGGGCCACCCTGGAAGGCGAATCCGAGATCGAAGCGCTGGAAAAGCGTGTGGATATTACGTCCGTCAACGACGGGAAGAACTATGTGTTCAGCCAGGACGCGGTGGATCAGTTTGGCTGGGTATGGGCCACGAACACCTGGGACGATGTGACAGTCCCGGCAAATCTCAAGACCAAGGCCGAGGAATGGCTTTCCAGCACGCAGTTTGAGACCATGTCCCTGAAGCTGACGGCGGCAGACCTTTCGGAACTGGGACATGACTACGATGCCTTCGCCGAGGGCGACCGCATCCATTGTCTGGCCAAGCCCTACGGCATGGACATTGTCCTTCCGGTGATGAAGCTGACGATTCCGCTCCAGAACCCAGCCGGTCGGACGCTGGAACTGTCCAGCAAGCAGCAGAAAACCTACACCAGCCAGCAGTCGGCTGTTCGCAATCAGCTGATGAATCAACAGAACGATGCCATCAACATTTCCAACCGGAATATCCAGATCAGCATCGACAACCTGACCGCCATGATGACCGGTGCCAAGGGCGGCTATAAGCTGACGGAGTATGACGAGGACGGGCGCTGGCTACGGGATCTCTACATGGATACCCCGGACAAGACCACCGCCAAGCGCATCATGCAGATCAACAAGGACGGTATCGCCGCCAGCACCACCGGCTACGAAGGCCCCTACACGGTGGGCATCACGGTGGACGGCCAGATTCTCGGCAGCTGGATTGCCGCCAATTCCATCGACACCAACCAACTGAGTATCGGCCTGAACAACTGGATCAAGGGGACGGATGACGGCATTGCCGCCAGCACCACCGGCTACGAAGGCCCCTACACAGTTGGCATAACGGTGGACGGTCAAATCCTCGGCAGCTGGATTGCCGCGAACTCCATCGACACCAATCAGCTGAGTATTGGTTTGAACGCCTGGATTAAGGGAACGGATGATGGTCTTGCGTCCAAGGTGGAGAAGGACGGCATCATCTCCGCCATCAACCAGAGTTCCGAAGAGGTAGCGATACAGGCAAAGCGCATCAACCTCAACGGCTCGGTCACCGCCAACAACTACTTCAAGATCAAGACCGATGGGAGTATGGAAGCCATCGCGGGACGGATCGGCGGTTTCAACATCAACAGTGATTACATTTCGTTCGGTGATTGGACCCATGCCAGCAACTGGCTGAGTATGTGTACGCCCCACGGCGGTGCCGGTGATGTGTACCTCGGGAAGGGTGGTATCTCCACTGACTCATTTGATGGGCAGTCCGGCAGTATCGTTCGTTCCATCAAGATGACCGAGGGAACCATTGGCTTTTACAAGGGTGCTTATGAATGCGGATTTGTCGGGGTCAGTGACAGCAACGAGATTCGGATGAGCCTGATGGATAAAGAAAAGAA
>JAXEXE010000126.1:0-3003 GCA_034113565.1 Faecousia sp. | reverse complement strand
AACATTGACCTGACCGCCGTACTGAGCGCCCACATTGCCTCCGGCAAGGACGTGACCGTGGTCACCAAGGCCGGCGTCTGCAACGGTAAAAAAATGATCGATCTGGCCCTGAAGGTGGGCGAGGACGGAGAAGTTTCCGATATGCTGGTGGACTACGCCGCTCCCGCCGACTACGCGGCCTCCATGGATATGTTCGTGCTGGACAAGCAGTTCCTGATCCGTTCCGTCAAAAAGATGATTGCCCGGGACAAGTTCCACATGGATCGGGATCTGGTGCTGGGCGGCTGGCAGCGGGGCGTTGTGAGCGTGAACACCTTCCCCTTCGAGGGCATCGCCATGTTCAACGAGTCCATCGAGGAATACTACAATAACTCCCTGTCCCTCATCAATCCCGCAGTTCGCAAGGATATGTTTGACGGGCGGCACCCCGTCTATACCAAGGTTCGCTTCCGCGTGCCCACCTACTACGGCGAGGACAGCGAGATCGACAACGCGCTGATTGCCGACGGCTGCATGCTGGAGGGCCAGGTGAAGGACTCCGTGCTGTTCCGGAACGTCACCGTGGACAAGGATGCCGAGGTGGAAAACTGCATCATCTTCAACGACACCGTCATTGGCGAGGGCGCGGAGCTGAAGTACGCTATCCTCGACAAGGATGTCACCGTAACCCCCGGCGCCAAGCTCATCGGCACCAAGAAGAATCCTGTCATCGTTAAGCGGGGGGAGACCGTATGAAAATTGCCATCTGCGCCTCTGAGGGCGCTCCCTACTGCAAGTCCGGCGGACTGGGCGACGTAATGGAAGCCCTGCCTGCCGCCCTGTCCCGCATTGAGGGAAATGAGGTGGTGCTGTTCCTGCCCTACTACTACAAGGTCAAGCACAACGCTGCCTACATCACCGAAAAGGTGGCGGAGTTCCGGGTGTCTCTGGGCTGGCGCCAGCAATATTGCGCCGTCATGAGGCTGACAAACCGGGCCGACAGGGTGCAGGTCTATTTCCTGGACAACGAATACTATTTCGGCGCCCGGGCCGGGGCCATCTACGGCGACATTGACGACGGCGAGCGCTTCGCCTTCTTCTCCCGGGGCTGCCTTGACGCCATGCTGGCCCTTGGCTTTACGCCCGATATCATCCAGTGCAACGACTGGCAGACCGCTCTGATTCCCGTGTACCTGAAGGCGGTGTACTACGACAAACTGCCCAAGACCCGGTGTATGTACACCATCCACAACATCGAGTATCAGGGCTGGGCCAACGCCTCCTTCTTTGACGATATGCTGGGCCTGCCCTGGGAGTACCGTCCCCGGCTGGACATGAACAACTCCGTCAACGTGATGAAGGGCGCCATCGAGACCGCGGATCTCGTGACCACCGTGTCCGAGACCTACGCCCGGGAGCTGATGTATCCCTACTACGCCCACGGTCTGGATCGGGTGCTGGCGGGCAACGCCTGGAAGCTCGCCGGCATCACCAACGGCATTGATACCAATACCTTCAACCCCGAAACCTCCAAGTCCCTGCCCGCCCACTTCAATTCCGAGACCTTTGTGGAGGGCAAGGCCAAGTGCAAGGCCGCGCTTCAGGAGGAAGTGGGTCTGCCCGTGAAGCCCGATGTGCCCCTCATGGTCATGGTCACCCGTCTGGCAGGCCACAAGGGCCTTGACCTGCTGTGCTACATCGCCCGGCGGCTCATGTGGGAGTCGGACGCCCAGCTGCTGATTCTGGGCACCGGCGAGGCGCAGTACGAGAACTTCTTCAAGGATCTGGCCCGGCAGTTCCCCGAGCAGGTGTCCGCCCAGATTACCTTCAATCTGGGCCTCGCCGACCGGATCTACGCCGGCGGCGACATCTACCTGATGCCCTCCAAGTCCGAGCCCTGCGGCCTGAGCCAGATGAACGCCATGCGCTACGGCACCGTGCCCGTGGTGCACGCCACCGGCGGCCTGAAGGACACCGTACCTCCCTGCGATGCAAACGGCGAGGGCGGTCTGGGCTTCACCTTCCAGAGCTACAACGCCGATGACTTCTATGCCGCCATCAAGCGGGCGCTGAACCTGTACGAGAACAACCGCCCCGCCTTCCGCGCCTTGCAGAAAAAGGAAATGGAGACGGACTTCAGCTGGGACGTGCCCGCCGGACGCTACATGGAGCTGTTCCGCAATATGCTGTCCTGGTAAATCACCGCTTTCTTTGGGACAGGGGGTTTTTCCCCTGTCCCTTTTTGCCGTCTCAGCCGCCGGGTTTTCGCTGTGAAACTTACAGTTTTCGTAGTTTTTTGTTGACAAACCCGGTTTTTTCGGTTACTCTTAACAGGTGATCATTTTCATAACCGCTTTGTATTGGCTTTCATCGCCTGCTCCCGGGTATGACATGGTTTCTGTTCGAATGCAGTCCATCCTGTTCCGGTCAGCCCATAAGGAGCGTGCGGTTATGTATAAGCTTTGCGTCACGGAAAAAAGCGCCCAAAATCAGGCTCTGCTGGAGGAAGCCTTTCTGCGGCTGGCCCTCCGGCACAATTACGACGACATCACCATCAGCGATATCTGCCGGGAGGCCGGACTGTCCCGGAAGGTGTACTACCGTCTGTTTGAAAACAAGAACGATGTGCTCTACGCCCTCATCGACCACACCCTCGGCTCCTTTGAGGCCTACGAGCCGGAAATGGAGCCCCTGCATCGGTTCTTTTCCTATTGGAAGGAGCAGAAGCCTCTGCTGGACGCGCTGGATCGCAGCCAGTGCAACGCCCTGCTGATGGATCGTGTGGTGCGGTTCGTGCTGAACTACAATCCCTCCATTTTGCTGGTGATTTACCCCGATCTGCTCCAATGGGACCGTGACACCCAGATGTTCTTCATTGCCGGCCTGTTCTGCATGATGCTGGACTGGCACGTCCGGGGCTTCGACAGCTCCGTGGAGGAAATCTCCCAATCCCTGCTGACGCTGCTGTCCGCACCCCTGCACCCCTACGGTTAATCCCATCCGCCCGGAAGGTTTTCCCGCCTT
>JAXEXE010000125.1:0-19714 GCA_034113565.1 Faecousia sp. | reverse complement strand
TCCTTGACATTGTTTGCGCAGCCTAAGCGGCTGCGGAAGCCCCAATTTTGGTTGAATCTGACGCTTCAACCAAAACTGTGGCTAAGATGGAACCCGTTTTTTCTACCGCTGGGTGTCCAACTTGAACTTGCAATTTACGGTCAAATGTACTTCATTGAGGTTCTGCTGATGTCGCAGACCATTGCCAGTTACGAAACATGCAACTGCCCCTTTTTGAAAGTGGGATAGTGCTGGAGGCAGATTGCGGGAATACGCCCGCCATCTGTAAGAAAGCCTCGCTCATAGGGTCGGCCTTGCCCTCTCGGCAATCCAGCGTAATACTGCCCACAATCACCAGCCGCAGACGCTTTTCCCGCACACGCTCGATAATCTCACAGAGTTGCTGTGTGCTTCTGGCAAGGCGTGAAACCTCCAAAACGATGATGGTATCTCCCGTCTGTGCCTGGGCGAACATCTGGGCCTGCTGGCTCTTGACCTTGGCATCGCCGTGTTCATACTCTACGAAAATCTGCTCAGCTCCAGCCTGTTTCAGCTCCCGCACTTGGCGATTGATGTCCTGTTTAGTTTCATCGGTGCTACATCTGGAATATCCATAATCCATGACTGTCTCTCCTTTTGGTGAGGAGACCCTTTTGAAGGAAGCACAGAAGTGGGGAGGCGGCGATTCCGCAACGACTGATGATCTGCCCGGCTATGATTACGATCAGATCGAGGAGTATTTGAACGCCGTCGGCGGCAGGTTGGATGAAAAATATGCGGCATTCCGCTCCGGGAAATGAAGACTGCGTGTCAGGCTGAGAATTAGACAGGCGGAAGGATATGTGGGGAGGGTATCTACCCTCCCTTTTCTCTATTGACAAAAAACAGGGTTCGAGGTAAGTTTTTCTGTAGTCAGAAAGAGAGAAGGAAAGCATATGTACGGTTTGGGAACCATTATCAATACGGCAGCGATCGTTGCCGGAGGCGCGGGAGGGGCGCTGTTCGGGCGTTTTCTTAAGGAGAACGTCCAGGATACCCTGACGGTTTGCTGCGGCGTCAGCACCTTGTTTATCGCTGTCACAGGGGCCTTGGAGCAGATGCTTACCGTGGAAGACGGAACCATCGTCAGCCATGGGGCCATGCTGGTGATCCTATGCCTGACCATCGGCGCGGTGATCGGGGAGCTGCTGAATCTGGAGGGGGCCTTTGAGCGCTTCGGCGAGTGGCTGAAGCGGAAAACCGGTAACGCGAAGGATAAGCGGTTTGTGGACGCCTTCGTCACCGCCTCCCTGACGGTATGCATCGGGGCCATGGCCATCGTCGGCTCCATCGAGGACGGCATTACCGGGGATTATTCCATCCTCGCCACCAAAGCGGTACTGGATTTCATTATTATTATGGTTATGAGCTGCTCCATGGGCCGGGGCGCGGTTTTCTCCGCCATTCCCGTGGCAATCCTTCAGGGAAGTATCACGGCGCTGGCGGGGCTTGTGCGCCCTCTCATGACGGAAGCGGCGCTGAACAACCTCTCCATGGTGGGCAATGTGCTGATTTTCTGCGTGGGCATCAATCTGGTGTGGGGCAAAAAAGTGCGGGTGGCAAACCTGCTGCCGGCTATCGTCATTGCTGTGATTGCAGCGTTTCTTCCAATATAGGAGACAAAAGAAATTGCCGCGGTTCAAAGCGAACCGCGGCGATTTTTTATCTTTCAAATTTGCCCTTTTTCACGGTAGGCAGCTTGATGAGGTTTGCCAGAGCGCATCCGATAAAGGCGAAGATGGTGCCCAGTACCACGGAGACCAGCACATCGGACGGATAGTGGACGTACAGGTACAGCCGGGAGAAGGAAACCAGAATCGCCAGAATCAGGGCGGGAATGCCCATCTTCCTGCTGTTCTTCAGCAGCACCACCGCGGCCTCGAAGGAGGCGATGGTGTGCCCGGAGGGGAAGGAGAAGTCGTGCTGCCGCTCAATCAGCAGATTGATATAGATGCCGAAATCCTGCTCCTGCAAGTCGTAGGGACGAATCCGGGCAACCAGCGGCTTCAGGGTGACGTTACACACCAGAAGGCCCAGCAGCAGGGCGAAAATCATGGAAAGGCCCACCTTCCGGGTCTTGGGGATAATCAGCAGGATCACTGCCCAGGCAATCCAGAAGACACCGCCCTCGCCGAACAGGGTGATGATGGGCATGATGGTGTCCATAAAGCCGCACTGTAAATGGGCCTGAATCCAGTCAAGAATGGGCAGGTCAAAGTTCACTGCCAGATGGTACAAAAAAGCCTGTATTGCTTCCATGTTACGCTCCTTCTGTTGTCTCGGGGGCTTCTGTGGCGGCAGCCGTGGGCTCCTCCGCCGGAGCCGCAGTCTGTTCACCGGGGTTCTGGAACAGGGCGTACAGCGTCATGGGCTTGAGGGTGGTTCCCTCGGGGATGGCTACCTTGCCTTCCTCGTCGGGCTGGAACTGCAGGTTGTACACGGTGGTGCCGCTTTCGTCCTTCTCAATGGTGACCCAGCCGGTGAAGACCTTGCCCTCAGGCGTGGGCACTACGGGGGTGATGATCTCCTTGGAATCGGTGCTGTAGAACTGGCTGTGCACCTCATTTTCGCCGTTCATGAAGGTCAGGCGGACACGGCCAACAGGAACGGACACATCCTTGTTGGTGGAAGCGAAGCACAGCCACTTGCCGGTGTCGCTCTTGCGGAAGAACAGGGACTGGGAATAGGGATAGTTCTTCACGGTGCCGTCGGTACGGGTCACGTCCAGACTCAGGCTGACGCTGACGGAGAACAGATCGTCGCCGTAGCGGGCGTAGTTGGTGACGGACTCGTTGGAGAAGGTATAGCCGTTGTGGCTCTGCATCCACAGCTCCGTGGTCTTAACGATGTTGTTATAGGTTTCGGAGGAGGGGTCATAGTACTTGGCGATGGTGCCCCGGTCGGTGACCTCCTTGATCATCCACTGGCAGTAGACCTTGGCAGCCTCCAGCGCCACATTCTTCTCCTCATCGGACATGGTGTTGCTTTCCAGACGCTCGGTGAAGGTGCGGGTAGTCTCGTCGTAGGTGACCTCCATCTGCTTGCCGGACTTGTCGAATATGGTGACAACGGGCTGGGTCATCAGACCGTCGATCTGCTGGGTGCACATGCTGGCGCCGGTGGTTCCGGCAGGCAGGTACTCCTCCGCCAGGGTGGTAGCCACCTGAATGGTCATATCATCCGTCAGGGGCACGTCGTTGACATAGGCGGTATGACCGTCCAGCTTCTCGATATAATAGGTGCCCTCCCGGTTGAAGAACACTTCCACAGCGCCCAGCTGCCAGTCGGGGATGTCGCCGATGTTTTCCAGATTGTTAAGGCTCACGTCGCCGACCTGATTTTTGTCCACCAGCGTGAAGGAAGCGACCTTCTCGCTGCCCAGACGGACAAGGTACTTCTTGTCGCCGGACAGACCGGCGGAGGTCTCCATATAGGTCAGCTGGGAATCGCCCACCTTGTCCTCCATATAAGCGACATAGGCGTCTTTCCCCTCATAGGCGGAGTCCTTGGCTCCCGCGGCATCGTACAGCGCGCCCCAGTCGGGATGGGTGAACAGCTGGGTGAAGACCTGCTCAGCCTTGACGGTGGGCTGGGCCAGTTCAAAGTCGGTGAGCCAGCCGTGAAGCCAGGTCAGGCCGATAAAGGTGCCCAGGAAGAAAATCAGGATGAACAGGAAATACAGCGTGTAGAAGATCACGCCGCCCAGACGGGGGCCGGATTTCTTCTTTTGGGTTACGGGCGGCTCCGCAGGCGGCATGGGCCGCTTGGCGGGCGCCTTGGCACCGGTGGGCTGCCCATTGGCCGGACGCTGACCGTTTACCGGGCGCTGAGCGCCCGCAGGCCGCTGACCGTTCGCACTCTGCTGAGCGCCTGCGGGCCGCTGAACGGGCCGCTGACCGCCAGCCGGACGCTGGGCGGCAGGAGCGGCGGGCTTTCTGTTCTGCTGGGGAGCAGCGGGGTTCTTGGCGGGGGCGGCTGGCTGTGCCGGGGCGGGGCGCTTGACAGGCGGGGCCTTGGGAGGCTCCGGCTTGGGTTCGCCTGCCGGGGCGGTCTCGTCGATATCGTCCAGCCAGCTCAGGTCCATATCCAGCCCCAAGTCCAGATCATTGAAGGAGAAGGGCTTTTCCTTGGAGGCGGGCCGGGACACATCGGTGTCCAAATCCATGTCCATATCAAAATCGTCTTGTTTCTTCATACCTCACACCCCCTTCTTAGGAAGCTGCCCGAACCATCCAGAAGTTCGGCATCCGTCTCGGCTGGGACTGCAGCAGAGAGTAATTGTTGACCATGACGGTTTCACCGGCGGTGCCCAGCTTGCCGTAGGTATCCCGGTACATCATGACGGAGGAGGAGCCGCCGTCCATGTTGCAGGCGTTGACCGCACCGTATTCCTGCATGATGTTGATGATATCGGCGTAGGTGCCGCCCAGAGAACCGGCCTGCCGTCCGTCGATGCAGACGAAGATCACCGCGCCGTCGGCCCGCTGACCGATGGCGGTACGGGGATTGAAGCCGGACTTGTTGTTGTAGGCCTCCAGATTGACTTCTCCGTTGACAATCAGCACAGGGCCGAAGCAGCAGCCGTCCCGAATTTTCAGGTTTTCCGCCTCAGACTGGGACAGGTTGGTCTTGGAGACCACCAGAATGTTGTCCTCATTGAAACCGGCGAAGCCTTCCAGACCGGGCTGCTTACCGCTGGTCCAGACGCAGTTGCCGTTCGACATGACGAGACCCAGCGGGGTGCTGCCCACATAGGAGCTGGCGGTGCCGTCGTCGTTAAAGGCACCGGCGTTGATGGCGGCAATGACGTCGGGGTTCTCTGCCATGACTTCGGTAATGCGCTTGCCGGGGATGGCGGTGGAGAACTTCTCCGTAGAGGTGCCCATGTAGACCTGAGCGGGATTCCTGACGATCATGATGTGGGCGTTGTAGGTGTCGCCGGAGCGGCGCTCAATGCGCACGCCGTCGGGGTAGCTGTCCCATTCGTTGCTGTTGCCGGTAATGACGTTGTTGGCCTGAATGATGACCTTGGTGGTGTCGGTCACATCCTCATCCAGTCCGGAATCACTGACGGACTCCCGGATCTCAGCCACGGTGTCCTCGCCGATGAACAGGGCGGGCACCCACTTGGTGGCGCTGGCCTCGATCAGGGTCATGGTCAGCTTGTCCCGGGCAGCGGGGGAGGGGCCGTTGAATACCAGATTCATCACCAGCACCAGCGCTGCCAGGACGAGAATGACCACTGTAAACAGAACGAGGAAGAAGCGGCGGATGATGCGGCCCAGCAGGCCGCTGCCCTTCTTCTTTTTCTTCTTAGGCGGCATAGCGGCGCCGCTGTCCGCGCCGGGTACCGGATTCACATTTTTCTTGCTCATAGTTTCAACCTCTCACTTGGATTTCTGGGGGGCAAAGACCCAGCGCTGCTGGATCATGTAGCTTACAAAGTAGAGCACCGTCATGACAACGGCGTAGATCACGGTGCGAAGCACCCCGGCGCTTTCACGGATATGGAACAGAACGTACACGCCCTGGGTTAGCAGCACCTGCACCGCCATCTGAGGCAGAGCCAGCATATAGTAGCGAAGCATGGCCTTTTTGGTGTCCACGTTTGTCTGGAACACCAGCTTTTTATTCAGGAAGAAATTCAGCAGCGAGGACACGATTCGCGCGCCGACCCCCGCCGCGGCGGTCAGAGCCATGCCGGTCAGGGGAAGGAAATTGCCCAGCAGTCCGTAGCACAGGGTATCCACCACCGCGCTGGCAAAGGAGCTGAGGGTGTAGCGGAAGAAGTGGGCCAGAATCAGCTTGTAGATCCGCCAG
The DNA here is from genome assembly GCA_034113565.1 of Faecousia sp. Taxonomy (GTDB): domain Bacteria; phylum Bacillota; class Clostridia; order Oscillospirales; family Oscillospiraceae; genus Faecousia. The sequence goes on along the minus strand of JAXEXE010000125.1, from coordinate 13,876 downwards.
GAATCGTGAATCACCCGAAAATGGGAGCTTTTGTTCTCCTCGATATAGACGGTGCGGATTTTCACCTCGTCGAAGTCGATGCCCTTGTCCTTGAAGGCCAGCAGCATATTGGTTTCGTACTCAAACCGGTCGCCGTAGACGGTCACAAGCTGCTCCACCACATCCCGGGGGATGGCCCGCAGGCCGGTCTGGGTGTCGGAAATGGTCATGCCCACGAACAGCTTGAAGATGGCGGAGGTGGTGCGGTTGCCGAACCGGCTTCTCGGGGGAACGTCCGGCTGGGAGAAGTCCCGGCAGCCCAGAGTGACCCGGCCGGTTTCCAGCATATGTTCGCAGCAGGCCCGGGTGTCCTCCGGGTGGTGCTGGTTGTCGCCGTCCACGGTGACAACGCCCAAACCCTCAGGCCGGTTGTCAAGAAAATACCGGAAGGCATTCTTCAGCGCCGCGCCCTTGCCCTTGTTGACTTCATGATGGAGCAGGGTGATTTCCGGATGCTGGGCGGCAAGCTCGGTGAAATAGTGCAGATTTTCGGGCTTGCTGCCGTCGTTGACCAGAATAATATCGGTAAAGCCGTATTCCAGAAGTCCGTCCACCACGGCAACGAGTTTTTCGTCGGGGTCCAGAGAGGGCAGAACCACGGAAATTCGGGATAAATCGTTCAAATCAATCGCCTCTTTCAAAATGCGCATAAAATTAGATCATAAAGCCTATATACTATAACACATTTCTTCCCGTTTGCATAGACTTTTAAGAAAAAGTTAATAGAAAATGTCGCTTTTGCCCCTCCTGCCGGGAGATACCGGAATGCCGGAGAAAAAACGGAAAGAAATAGTTGCATATTCACGCTGTTTACGGTAAAATAGGGAGAAAGACTGTGAAGGAGGGAGTCGCGTGCAGGGGGTTCCGGAAAAAGAGACGCTGGAGGACATCGCTGAGCTGTTCAAGGGCTTTGCCGATGCCACCCGGGTGCATATTCTGTCGCTGCTGGCGGTGGAGGAGCTGTGCGTTACAGACATTGCGGAAAAGGTCGAGCTGTCCCAGAGCGCGATCTCCCATCAGCTGCGAATACTCAAGCAGATGCAGCTGATCAAATTCCGCCGGGAGGGGAAGAACATTCTATACTCGCTGGCGGACGACCATGTGAAGACCATATTGCAGATGGGCCTTGAGCACGTTTTGGAGTAAGAGAAAACGAAAAAGCTGTCATTGCGAACCAGTGACCGACGTCACTGGTGTGGCAATCCGCATCCTTTTCGGGGAGAACGGATTCCCACGCCAGCGTGCGTGCTGGCTCGGAATGACAGCTATTTTTTGATTACAGCACTTTGGACAGGAAATCCTTCAGCCTGGGGTTCTGAGGATTACCGAAGACAGCCTCGGGAGAACCCTGCTCCAGAATTTTTCCGCCGTCCATAAAGAGAATCCGGTTGCCCACCTCCCGGGCGAAGCCCATTTCGTGGGTGACCACCACCATGGTCATGCCATCGGCAGCCAGCTCCTTCATAACGGTGAGCACCTCGCCCACCATTTCCGGGTCCAGAGCGGAGGTGGGCTCGTCAAAGAGCATGACCTTGGGGTTCATGGCAAGGGCACGGACGATGGCGATTCGCTGCTTCTGACCGCCGGAGAGCTGGTTGGGATAGGCGCCGGCCTTTTCCGTCAGACCCACCCGGGCCAGCAGCTGCATGGCCTTCTCGTCAGCCTCCGCCTGTGTCATGAGGCCCGTGCGGACGGGGGCAAGGGTGATATTTTTCTGGATGGTCATGTTGGGGAACAGGTTAAAGTGCTGGAACACCATGCCCATCTGACGGCGGACTTTGTCGATGTCCGTCTTGGGGCTGGTGATTTCCACGCCGTCAAAGGTGATGCTGCCGGCGGAAGGCTCCTCCAGCAGGTTCAGACTGCGCAGGAAGGTGGACTTGCCGGAGCCGGAGGGGCCGATGATAACCACCTTGTCACCGGGGTAGATGTGCTCGGAAATGTCGTCCAGCACCAGATGGTCACCGAAGGACTTGCTCAAATGCTTAACGTCGATCACTTTGACGCAGCCTCCTTTCCAGAATGCTCAGCAGCCAGCTGAAAATCATGACCAGCACCAGATAGATGCAGGCAATGCCGATCAGCGGGAACATCTGCTCATAGGTTCTGCCGTAAATAGCCTGTGCCGCGTACACCAGCTCCTTGCCGCCGATGACGGTAATCAGGGAGGTGTCCTTCAGCAAAATGATGAATTCGTTGCCCAAAGCCGGGAGAATGGCCTTAAAGGCCTGTGGAATGACAATAAAGCGCATGGTATCCACGTAGTTCAGACCCAGGCTCCGTCCTGCCTCCGCCTGACCGGGGTCCAGCGCCATCAGGCCGCCCCGGATGATCTCGGAGACGTAGGCGCCGGAGTTGATGCCCAAGGTGAGCGCGCCCACCATGGTGTAGTTCCGGGAGGAGGAGAAAATGACGAAGCCCATAATCAGCAGCTGCACCATCATAGGCGTACCGCGAATCACGGTGACGTAGACCTGACAGACCCCGTTGAGCACACCCAGAACGGGGTTGTGCTTGCCCGCGCGCTGCTGGTCGTGGGCGGTGCGGATCATGGCTACCAGAATGCCCAACGCGATGCCGATGGCAAGGGCCATAGCGGTGACCAGCAGGGTGGTGCCCACACCGTTTAAGTATTGCTTCCATCGACTGCCGTCAATGAAAGCCTGATAGAATTTGACGTAGAATTCCTGCCAGCCGGTGGCCTCACCGGCGCGGAGCAGGGCTTTCCATGCTTCGTACTGTTCCACAAGCTCACTCCTCTAATATATATTGGGGGGATTGATTGTCTCCGGGAAACAGCCGACCCGCAGCCGCTTCACGCAGACAATCGAAGGTTTCTTAAGCACCAAACCAAGGGCGGCTTGCGCCGCCCTTAGCATGTTAAACGGAATCTTACTTGGTGGGGATGTACTTCTCCACGATGGCGGGGATGGTGCCGTCCTCGGTCAGCTCCTTCAGCGCGCCGTTGATTGCCTCCAGCAGAGCGGTGTTGTCCTTGTTCATGCCGATGGCGTAGTCCTCACTGGTGTACTCGGTGTCCAGAATGGTCAGGCCGGGATTGGCTTCCACGAAAGCCTGGGCGGGAGCGGAGTCAATGACCACGCAGTCCACCTGACCGTTCATCAGGGCCTGCACGGCGGAAGCGCCGTTGTCGTAAGCGGTGACATGATCCTCGCCGTAGTCGCCGGAGGTGTAGATGTAACCGGTGGTGCCGCGCTGGGTGCCGATCATCTGATCGCCCAGGTTGTCCAGGGTCACATCGGAGCCTTCCTTGACGATGACCACCTGCACGCCCTTGGCGTAGGTGTCAGAGAAGTTCATGACCATCTTGCGGTCCTCGTTGACGGTAACACCGGCCATGACGATGTCAGACTTGCCCTGCTGCACAGCCAGCAGCGCGGCGTCAAAGTCCATGTCGTCCACAACCAGCTCCAGGCCCAGCTTCTTGGCGATGGCACCGGCGATTTCCACGTCGATACCCTCGAAGGAGCCGTCATCGGCGACCATCTCGTAGGGAGGGAAGGCGGCGTTGGTGGACATAATCAGCTTGCCGGCCTCGATGGTGGTAAAGGCGGGAGCAGCAGCCTCGGTCTCAGCGGGGGTGGCGGTCTCAGCCGCGGCGGTGGCGGCGGGAGCGGCGGTGGTTTCCGGGGCCTTGGTCTCAGCAGTGGAGGAGCCGCAGCCGGCGAACAGAGCGGCGACCATCAGAGCCGCCAGAACGATGGTAAACATCTTTTTCATAATCTAAACTCTCCTTTTTCATCATTTCCCAAGTCGTAAGCGGGCTTGGTGGATTGATGAATGAATTATACCGCTGTTCTTACCGACCGTCAATTATGGGTATTGCCAATAATGCGCTGAAAAACCGGAAAGTTCTGATGCGTATGCACAAAAATGTGAATATAATGCCGGAATATACGAATAACCGAAATTTATATTCATATATGGGAAATGAGAATAGCGCAAAAATATACATAATTTAATGAATAAAATGCCGAAAGTGTATATTAACCGAATACAGGTGTTGACTCACAGAAATACATTTGCCATACAACTGCTTCCCAAAGGGACAGCCAATCGTGGCAAAACACGATTGGCTGGGCAGGAGCTTTATAAGATGACAAAATGCGGAAAAAGCGGGTCAAGATCGGAGAGCGAGGGGTGGAGAGTAAAGAGCGAGGAGTGATAAGTTTGAAATGTGGAGTGGAACATGAAACGATACCGGGCAGAACCCAATGGTGTAACGATAACACACCAACTCCGTAACGCATTGTCAGCGGCGACTCGCCACATGAAAGAACCCCGGCGCGGTTGACCAGACCGCACCAGGGTTCTTTCAGAGAAAAAGAGAGGTAAGAAAATGAAAAAGAATGAAATCTTTTTGTTGCCCTTATTATAACCGATTGGTATTAAAAAACAAGGGGATAATTATTAAATAAATATTAAGAGGATAGAAATGGAAGCCCTCAATTTGTGCATTTCGCCAGTTATGAACTTTTTGTAGCATTTGCTGCCCGGGCCTTGACTTTTTCTGAGAATGGGATATAGTAAGGACAAAAGGATTTAGCACTCACAAGAGTGGAGTGCTAAAGAGGCGAAAGGAAGGATAGCTTTATGAATTTTAACAACTATACGCAAAAATCCCTGGAGGCTGTCCAGAGCGCGCGGGATCTGGCGGTACAGAATAACCATCAGCAGATGGAGCAGGTGCACCTGCTGCTGGCGCTGCTGCGGCAGGATGGCGGGCTCATCCCCCAGCTGCTGCGGAAGATGGACGTAACTGTGGAGAGCCTGGAGGCTGCCGCTGCCGCCGAACTGCGGAAGATTCCCGCCGTTACCGGCAGCCGGGACGCGGACCGGTTCTATATCACCGCCGACGTGGACGCCGCCTTCCAGAAGGCAGAGGAAGAGGCAAAGACCATGAAAGACGAATTCGTCTCCGTGGAGCACCTGTTCTTAGGGCTGCTGGAAACCGCCCGTGGCGGGGTCAAGACCCTGTTCGATACCTACCGCATCACCAAGGAGAACGTTCTGAAAGCCTTGCAGGCCGTCCGGGGCAACCAGCGGGTTACCACCGACAACCCGGAGGGCACCTATGACGCCCTGGAAAAGTACGGAACGGATCTTGTCAAGCGTGCCCGGGAGCAGAAGATGGACCCGGTCATCGGCCGTGACGAGGAAATCCGGAACGTCATTCGCATTCTGTCCCGGAAGACGAAAAACAACCCTGTGCTGATTGGTGAGCCCGGCGTGGGCAAAACCGCCATCGCCGAGGGCCTTGCCCAGCGAATCGTCAAGAAGGACGTACCCAAATCCTTGCAGGATAAGACCATCTTCTCTCTGGATATGGGCGCGCTGATTGCCGGCGCAAAGTACCGGGGCGAATTTGAGGAGCGTCTGAAAGCCGTTCTGAACGAGGTCAAGCAGTCCGAGGGCAAAATCATCCTGTTTGTCGATGAGCTGCACACCATTGTGGGCGCGGGCAAAACCGAGGGTAGCATGGACGCGGGCAACCTGTTAAAGCCCATGCTGGCCCGGGGCGAGCTGCACTGCATCGGTGCTACCACTCTGGACGAGTACCGGCAGTATATTGAAAAGGACGCGGCACTGGAGCGCCGGTTCCAGCCGGTACAGGTGGATGAACCCACGGTGGAGGACACCATCGCCATCCTCCGGGGCCTGAAGGAGCGCTACGAGGTGTTCCACGGCGTGAAAATCGCGGACTCCGCCATCATCGCCGCCGCGACCCTGTCTCACCGCTATATCACCGACCGGTTCCTGCCGGACAAAGCCATTGACCTGATCGATGAAGCCTGCGCCCAAATCCGCACCGAGATGGACTCCATGCCCACAGAGCTGGACGCCGTGTCCCGGAAGATCATCCAGATGGAGATTGAGGAAGCGGCCCTCAAGAAGGAAGAGGACGAACTGTCCAAGGCCCGTCTGGCAGAACTCCAGAAGGAGCTGGCTGAGGAGCGGGATCAGTTCAACGCCATGAAGGCCCAGTGGGAGAACGAAAAGAACGCCATCGGCAAGGTTCAGCAGCTGCGTGAGACCATCGAAGACCTGAACCGCCAGATTGAAGCCGCCGAGCAGAACTATGATCTGGAAAAGGCCGCCGAACTGAAATACGGCCGCCTGCCCGAAGCGAAAAAGCGGCTGGAGGAAGAGGAGCGCCGGGCTCAGTCCGCCAAGGAGAACAATATTCTCCGGGACCGGGTCACCGACGAGGAAATCGCGAAAATTGTGGAGCGCTGGACGGGCATCCCCGTGTCCCGGCTGGTGCAGGGCGAGCGGGAGAAGCTGCTGCATCTGGACGAAACCCTGCATAAGCGGGTGGTGGGTCAGGACGAGGCCGTGCAGGCCGTCACCGAGGCCATCCAGAGAAGCCGGGCAGGCATTCAGGACCCCAACCGGCCCATCGGCTCCTTCCTGTTCCTTGGCCCCACCGGCGTGGGCAAAACGGAGCTGGCAAAGACGTTGGCGCAGGCCCTGTTTGACGATGAAAACAATCTGGTGCGCATCGATATGTCCGAGTATATGGAGAAATTCTCAGTCTCCCGGCTCATCGGCGCGCCTCCCGGATATGTGGGCTACGAGGAGGGCGGTCAGCTGACGGAAGCCGTTCGCAGAAAGCCCTACTCCGTCGTCCTGTTCGACGAGGTGGAAAAGGCCCATCCAGATGTGTTCAATGTCCTGCTTCAGGTGCTGGACGATGGGCGGATCACCGATTCTCAGGGCCGCACCGTGGACTTTAAAAACACCATTCTGATTCTGACCTCCAACCTTGGCTCTGAGTACCTGCTGGACGGTGTGAACGCCGACGGCACTATTGACGAAAACGCCAAGGCTCAGGTGCAGGCACTGCTGCGCCGCTCCTTCCGTCCCGAGTTCCTGAACCGTCTGGACGAGATCGTGTTCTACAAGCCCCTGACCAAGGAGAATGTGACCAAGATTATCGACCTGCAGATCGACAAGCTGAATGCCCGGCTGGAAGACCAGCAGATCAAGGTGGAGCTGACCGATGCCGCAAAGAGCGCCATTGTGGATGCTTCCTACGATCCCCAGTACGGCGCCCGGCCTCTGCGCCGGTATGTCCAGCATACCGTGGAGACCATGCTCAGCAAGCGTCTTCTGCGGGGCGATATCCTGCCGAACCAGACCGTCACCGTGGACGCGGTGGACGGACAGCTGGAAATCCGATAAACCAAATGACCGCCGTGGGAGCAATCCCACGGCGGTGTCTATTTACAAGAATTGTATCAGAACTCCACAGGCGGCACATAGCTTCTGGCTTCCTGCCGCTGTCCGGAAATGCTCCGATAGAAGGCGGCGTAGGCCGCATTGATGTAGGGATTCAGGAACAGGAAACCGATGCCCATGGTCAAACAGGCCAGCAGACTCCAGCCGATAAAGCTCAGGCCCAGAATGAACAGGTCCATTTTGTGCCCGTCCATCAGTTTCATGGATGCCTTAATCGCCTCGGACGCCGTCATTTCCGGGTGCTCCTCCAGAATGAAGGGGGTCATGGCGTAGCTCAGGCCCTTGACGATGCCGGGAATGATCAGCAGCAGAGACCACAGGCAGGTATACAGCGTCCGAAGGAACTGCTGGGCAAAGCCGGTGCCGAACCGGTCAAACTGGCTGAACAGGTCAGCAAACCGCAATTCTTTTTTGTCGTGCTGCTTCAGCAGAAATTTTGCGTAGCCCAGTTCCACCACGCCGCCGAGAATCAGCGCTGTCAGGCACAGGATTCCGGCACAGGATGCCAGCGGCAGCAGCACGGTCCAAAAAATGGGCGGCAGATTGCGTATGGTATCCTCATTGATGCTAAAATTGACATTGCTGCCGCAGTCGGCGATGGAACCGCCTAAGATTGCAGCCACCAGCGCCACACCCACGGAGATGCCCCAGTTTCCGGACAGGTTCTCTCTGGCAATTTTGCGAAGTTCACTTGAAGTCATAGTGATTTCCCCTTTCTTCTTTCTACCAGTCTATTCTACCGTGTTGCATTTCAGAATGCAACACTAATATGAATGCTTATGGGGTAGAATCAGTGGAGTAGTGAACAGTTGAAAATGGAAAGTTGAAAGTGAAGGAGTCCCTGCGGGACAATTGAAAATAAATGTCCCTGACTTTAAGAAAAAGGTCACGATTTCGTACCAAAGTCTTTCAATCATCCCCGAAGGGAATACCATAATTTTCCACTGTCAACTTTCAACTTGTCCCCCAGCTACGTTAAGTCGACAAGCATGTTATTCTTTTATTGCGTCCAGTGCCAGCGCGTTCTGGGTCTTATACAGCTGGGAGTAGATGCCGCCGGTCTCCAGCAGCTCCCCATGGGTGCCGCACTCGGTAATTACACCGTCGGCAATGGACACGATGCGGCTGGCACTGCGGATGGTACTCAGGCGGTGAGCGATAATCAGCGTCGTCCGTCCCTTGGCGAGGTTATCAAAGGCCCGCTGGATTTTCGCCTCCGTCACGGAGTCCAGTGCGGAGGTGGCTTCGTCCAGAATCAGAATGGGCGGATTCTTCAGGAAAATCCGGGCGATGGCGATGCGCTGCTTCTGCCCGCCGGATAATAGCGTCCCACGCTCGCCCACATAGGTCTGAAAACCATTTGGCATGGCCATGATATCGTCGTAGATTTCCGCCTGTTTTGCCGCTTCCTTTACTTCATCCAAAGTCGCGTCGGGCCTGCCGTAGCGGATATTCTCAAATACGGTATCCGCGAACAGGAACACATCCTGCTGGACGATGCCGATGCTTTCATGCAGGCTGCGCTGGGTCACGTCCCGGATGTCCAGGCCGTCGATGGAAATGCTGCCGCTGGTCACATCGTAGAATCTGGGAATCAGTTGACATAACGTTGTCTTGCCGCCGCCGGAGGGGCCGACGATGGCGATGGTCTCCCCGGGCCGTACCTGCATGGTCACATCGTGGAGCACTGCCAGATCGCCGTCGTAGGCAAAGGATACATGGGAAATGTCGATTTTCCCTTGAACATTTTCCAGCTTTTTCGCGCCGGGTTTATCCTGCACGGTGGGTTCCGTGCGCATAACCTCCACGAACCGGTTCAGACCCGCGAAGCCGTTGGCGAACAGCTCGGAGAAATTGCACAGCTTGCGCATGGGGTTTACAAAGGACGCGATATACAGGTTGAAGGTAATGAGATCCCGGTAGTCCATCTGACCGCGCATGACGTAGTAGCCGCCGAAGCCCACAATAATCACGTTCAGCATGCACAGGAAAAATTCCACGCTGCTGTGAAACATTCCCATGGCCTTGTGGAATTCCCGTTTGGAGGTCTTGTACACCTCGTTGGCGGCGTTGAAGCGGTTGATCTCCGCCTGCTCGTTGGCGAAGGCCTTGGCGGTGCGGACACCGGATAGGCTGCTTTCAATCTCCTGATTGATGTGGCCCGTTTTTTCCTTGGCGGCGGCGGAAGCCCGCGCCATTCGATTGCGCATGGCCATAGCTACCGCCAGAAACACGGGGATGGTCAGCGCCACCACCAGTGCCAGCTCCCACCGGACGGACAGCATCACCGCCAGCGCGCCCAGAATGGTCAGGCCGCTGGTCAGCAAATCCTCCGGGCCGTGGTGGGCAAGCTCCGTCAGCTCGAACAGGTCGCTGGTCAGCCGGGCCATGAGCTTGCCGGTTCGGTTGCGGTCGTAATAGTCAAAGCTCAGCTCCTGCATATGGGCAAACAGATCTTTGCGGATGTCTGCCTCCACCCGGATGCCGAAGGTATGACCGTAGTAGGCTACTATATAATTAAGGAAGGTGCGCAGCACATAGCTGAGAGCCACAGCCAGCATGATGAAGAAAAAGGTGCGGTAGAGCTGGTTGGGAAGCAGATCGTACAGCGCCTTCCGGGTCACCAGCGGAAAGGTCAAATCGATGGCGGCGATGCCCACGGCGCACAGAATGTCCACGGCAAACAGCGCCTTGTGGTTACCAAAATAGTGCAAAAAGATGGAAAGCGGCGATTTCTGCCGGTAGTCCTTGGTGGTCATACTATTTCTCCTGTTCTCATTATCTGTGATTTTATTATACCTTTTTTCGTCAAAAAAAGCAACCGGGGCTTTTGCAAGTTCCGGAGATGTGGTATACTGGCAGAAAAACCGGAAGGACGCTGGATATGGAAATTCTCTATTCGGACAAGGAAATTGCGGTCTGTGTGAAGCCAGTGGGACTGGACTCGGAAACGGAGGTGCCCGCGCAGCTGCAAAACGCGCTGGGCGGGGAAGTTTTCACCCTGCACCGGCTGGACAAAAACGTGGGCGGCGTCATGGTCTACGCCCGCACCAAGGCCGCTGCCGCCGCCCTGTCCCGGGCCATTCAGGAGGGAAGCGTGGTCAAGGAATATGTGGCGCTGGTTCACGGTACACCCCCGGAAAGCGGCGACTGGGAAGACCTTCTGTGGAAGGACAGCCGGAAAAATAAGGTTTTTGTGGTCAAACGGCTGCGGGGCGGCGTGAAAAAGGCCCGGCTGGAATTTGTCCGGTTGACCGAAGGCGCCGAAAGTCTCGTCCGCATCCGCCTGCACACCGGGCGCAGCCACCAGATTCGGGTGCAGTTCGCCAGCCGGGGCTATCCGCTGGTGGGCGACCACAAATACGGGGCGAGGGATTCCTCCCCCGCCCCTATGCTGTTCTCCTGCAAGCTGACCTTCCCATGGAAGGGAACGACCATGCAATTTGAGGCCATGCCGGATTGGGCTTATACTAATCCATGATTTAAAGTTTTAATCAAGAGTTAGTATTAGACCTTCAGAAGCCATTTCCCCGAAAGGGTTCTGCTCAGGAAGAAGCTCACCCGGCAGACCCAATCCAGAACCATGGCGATCCACACGCCTACCGCGCCCCAGCCCAACTGGACGCACAGAATCCAGGAGCCGACAATGCGGAAGCCCACCATGGAGCCGATACCCACCCACATGGTGAACTGCACGTCATTCGCCGCCCGCAGGGCGTTGGGCAGCACGAAGGAAATGGCCCAAAGGACAATGGCGGAACCGGCGTGTATCCGCACCAGCGTCCGGGTGAGAGTCACCGTTTCCGGTGTCAGGGAGCGGTACATTCCGATCAGCGGATTCAAAAAGGTGAGAATCAGCCCGTTGCTGACAAACAGCAGCGCCCAGGACCAAAGCATCAGCTTTTTCACATAGTAAGTGGCCTGCTCCTTATCCCCCGCGCCCACGCTCTGACCGATTACCGTCACGACGGCGAGGCCCATAGCCTGCCCCACCACGATGCCCATGCTGTCCAAGGTGTTGGCGACGGCGTTGGCGGAGGTCTGGGTGGTGCCGAACAGGGCAATCATACTGACCACCAGCAGCCGTCCGAACTGGAAGAAGCTGTTTTCACAGGCAGAGGGGATGCCGATGCTCAGGATTTTACCCATCATTTTGTGGTCGATGGGATACAGGGCGGCTCTTTTCAGACACAGTGCCTGATCCTTCCGGGACGCCAGCGCCAGAATCAGCACCGCTGCCACCGCCCGGGACACCAGTGTGGGCACTGCGACGCCTGCCACGCCCATTTTCAGCACGAAAATGCACAGGGCGTTGCCCGCCACGTTGATGGCGTTCATGAGAAGGCTCACCTGCATGGACACTCTGCTGTTGCCTACGCTGCGGAAAATGGCGGCTCCCGCGTTATACAAGGCGATGAAGGGGAAGGACAGGGCGGTAATCCGCAGATAAATCAGCCCCGCGTCCATCACCGCCTGATCGATGGAGCCGAAGAACAGCCGCAGCAGCCCCCGGGCAAAGATCAGGCACAGGGCCATCATCACAAGTCCCATGGATGCCGCCAGCGTAACCAGCTGCCCGGCGCTTTTCCGGGCCTTCTCCGTCTGCCGGGCGCCCAACAGCTGACTGGTGACCACCGCACCGCCGGTGGCCAGCGCCGCGAACAGCACCAGAATCACCGCGTTGATCATATCCACCAGCGACACGCCGGAAATAGCCGCCTCACCTACGGAGGACACCATGACGCCGTCGCACATGCCAACCAGAATGGTCAGTCCCTGCTCGATGACCAGCGGAATGATCAGCGCCACCAGCTGCCGGTTGGAAAACAGTCGATTCTTCATCCTTTTACACCTCAAAAAACAATCTGATGAAGAGTATAGCACCGTCATTTTCCATTTTCAATGGAAGAAGTCGACAAATCTGGGGTTGTTTTGACGCAAAAAACTATACGCCGGCGCGGCGCGAACGTACCGAAGCCGGAAAAGAGAAGATAGTACAGAAAAACCAGATAAAATCAGGGGCTGTTAAATAACCCCTAAGAAAAAACGCAGAGTCTCTCCCTAATTGGAAAGGCTCTGCTTTTTTAATTCATTTGGGCTGTGGATGTAATAGGTCTCACCCTTCTTTGCGTCGAACTGGCGGAAGCCGCCGCCGTCGAGGCCAATCCAATCTCCCTGGGAATTGAAAATGTTAATCCAGCCCCAGTCGCCGTTTTCCTGCCAGACGATGTAGCCGGTGTCCTCCGGCGCGGTGAAGCGGAAGGAATGGCAGGGAACGTTGTTGTCACTGGGGATCATTGTCAGGTTCTTGGTGGTAGCGGTGACGGTGGCGGTGCCCACACCAACCAATTCAATCCGACCCCAGCCCCCTTCGCTGATGCGGACAACTTCCTGATTGGAGCTGCTCCATGTAAGGTTCTCCCTGCTGGAATATCTGGGGGAGTACAGCACATTAATCCAGCATTCTTGGCCCACGCACCTGCTTATTGTGGCCGGCGACAGGGAAATGCCGGTGGCGGGCACCGCTTCACTGACGTTGATGGTGGTCGTTGTGTCTTCACGGGCCCAGCACGACAGAATGAACCGGCCTCCTTCGGATGCTTCGAAGGCGCAGGAACCATCACCGCCGGCGTTATAGGCATCTCCATCGGCTTCCAGGGTCAGGTCGTCCATAGGAGACCATAAGACGTATTCGCCGTTGCCGGGGGCAATGAACGTGTAGGCGATCTTTTCGTAAGCCTCCAGCGTCACCTCCTGGGACACATCCAGCGTCATGGTTCCGTCAGTATCAGAAACCTCAATGGTAAAGACAGCTGGGGAATCGCAGCCGGGAACGGAAACGGTGATGTGCGCCGTTCCGGCTTTCAGCAGCTCAATGTCCCGCACGGTCTTGAGGCCATATTGCACAGGCTTGGCAACGGTTTCGTTGTCACTTTCCCAAACCAAGGCCCCGGGATCTGCCTCCACAGGGGACAGGGAGACATATAGCTGCTTTGTCTGTCCGACAAAGGCACTGATATTTGCTGAATAGCCTGGGGTGATACTTTCCAACGAGGGAGTTTTCACCAATTGGATAGTACAGGAAATCTCCTCATCCTGTGAGTTTTCCAGGGTGATCTCGTTATACGTTGCCCGCAACTGCATCAAACCAAATATCCAGCCAGCCATTGGCGATAGACTCATCATTCAGGGTTACGCGTGTGTAGGGATGGTCGCCATGGAGCAGGAATTTCAATCCACGCTCCCCGTGGGGGGAGCGACTTACCGCCAAGATACTCAGGGTCTTGCAAACGGATTTCAATCCACGCTCCCCGTGGGGGGAGCGACTATGGTTCGACGTGCGGTGGAGCCATGTTATCGAGATTTCAATCCACGCTCCCCGTGGGGGGAGCGACTACGCTGGCAAAACAGTCCGGCTTTACCACCGCGATTTCAATCCACGCTCCCCGTGGGGGAGCGACCTATTTTGCGTAAATGTGTCAACATTGACACATCATTTCAATCCACGCTCCCCGTGGGGGGGCGACCTGGCCAAAGCTGGTGGAGCACGCGCCGAAGCCACATTTCAATCCAC
>JAXEXE010000124.1:0-27218 GCA_034113565.1 Faecousia sp. | reverse complement strand
GATTATATCACACTCAAATCCGTTTGTCAAGAACATTATTTAAGTTTTATCGAACTTTTTCGAGCGGATTTTTCCATTGCTGCTTTCGCAGGCAACTGCGCTATTTTAGCACTGATGTTTCCATTTGTCAAGAACTTTTTTACATTTTCTTTCAAATTTCTTCATCTTTTCCTTGACGCCCACGCTCTCGCGGACAGCCTGCGTATATTATCACATACGTCTTCATTTGTCAAGGATTATTTTACAAAATGCGACAACTTTTTTGTGCCCTCACACAACAAAGAAAGGGGCCTCTTTTCAAGGCCCCTTCCCGCTATTTCGATTATTCGGTATCATCAAGCAGACCGTAGCCGCCGTCGTTGCGTTTATAGACAACCGCGAAGGTTCCGCCGTTATCCTCATCCCGGAAGGCGAAGAAATTGTGGTTCAGCAGATTCATCTGCATCACTGCTTCCTCACGGGTCATGGGTTTGAAGTAGAACTTCTTGCTGCGCACGATGCTCAGGTCTTCCTCAGCATCCGGCACAAAGGAGGTTTCCTCCTGTACGCTGCGGACGAACGCATCCTGCTTCAGGCGGCGGGCAAGACGGGTCTTGTTTTTCCGGATCTGGCCCTCAATGGTCGCTACAGCTGCGTCAATGGATGCAAACATATCCGATGTGCTTTCGCTTGCCCGGAACCAGGTGCCCGCACCGTGAACGGTCAGCTCCACCTGATTGCGGTTCTTCTCCACAGAGAAGACGATCAAGGCCTCCGCATCCTCGTCAAAAAAGCGCTCCAGCTTCATTACCTTCTTCTCAGCATAAGCGTGGACATTGCCGGGGAGTTTGACTTTCTTTTCTCTGAACTGGAATTTCATATGCGGCAGCTCCTTTCGTTTCACCGGTCCTCCGGTGTAAGAATACTATACCACTGTTTCCCAAAATCGACAAGGTGTCAGCTATCAATTTCGTCTTCCTCGTCCAAAAGCTCCGTCATCGTCAGGTTGTACACCGCTTCCGCCTTTTTCTCCATCAATCTGCTCAGGCGGTTGGCCTGCCGCTGATTGGGGGCCACCAGCTCCAGTGTCATGAGGTTTCCCATTTCATCATCCAGCGACATCACCACAGAGAAGTCTCCGCTTTCCCTCTGCGTTACCTTGGTCCTGACAAAGCTGCTGCGGCGGACCTTTCTGTTGAACCGGTCCACAGCGTTTTCCGCCTTCTGCCGCACGGTAAACGCAATGGAGTCCTCCACCAGCTTCGCCGTCTCCCGGCCCTTGTCTGTGATTTCGTAGCATTCGTCCTCCGTCATTTTCAGGTGGTTGGACTCCACCATTTCCGGGACCGCCGTGCACACGTCAAAATAGCTCAGGCAGTCGTCCTGAAAACACAGCTCATAGATCTGCTGCACATTCACAGGATAGCCCACCCGTGCCATGACAAACAGAATCAAAACCTTCACATCCATCATATCGTGAATAAAGCCGAGTCTCTGCATAAACTTCACCTCTTATATTTTATTATACAGATGGAAGCAAAAAAATCAAGCACAACACGAATGTCCGGCGCATATTCTATAGAAAAGGAGTGATGCCTTTGAAGCAGATTCTCATTTATCCCGTAGGCGCAACCGATGCCTGCGCCTATGCGGGAGCGTATCTGGAACAGGCCGGTTTGCCCCTGACCGACCACCCCTCCCCGGAGGTGACCCATGTGCTGCTGGATGCTCCCAGTTTTGCCCCGGACGGCTCTCTTCGGGGCGGCGGCAGTCTGTCGGGGGTGCTGGAACGGCTCCCTCCCGGACTCATGGTCATTGGCGGGAAGCTGAAGCATCCCGCGCTTTCGGGGCATCCGGTGCTGGATTTATTGCGGGATGACGAATATCTGGCAAAAAACGCGGCAATTACAGCGCAATGCGCCCTGCGGATTGCCGGCTCCCTGCTTCCGACCGTTCTGCCGGACACCCCGGCGCTGGTCATTGGATGGGGCAGGATCGGAAAGTGCCTTGGTAAGCTGCTGGGCGCTGTAGGCTGCCCCGTTACCATTGCTGCACGGAATCCGGCGGACCGGGCTATGATTAAAGCGCTTGGGCAGCAAGCCGTTGATATTCCCCGGATTTCCGAAATACTTCCGGATGTCCGTTTACTGTTCAACACGGCTCCGTCGCCGGTGCTGGGCGCGGACTTACTGGACAAATACAAAAAATGCCTGAAAATGGATTTGGCATCCCAGCCGGGGCTGGAGGGCTGTGACATTATCTACGCCCGTGGGCTGCCGGGGCAGTACGCACCGGAGTCCTCCGGCAGACTCATCGCAGAAACGATTCTACGGCATCTCAGGGAGGGAACGCTATGACCATCGGTTTTGCCCTCTGCGGCTCTTTTTGTACATATGACAGGATTTTTCCCGTGATGGAGCGGCTAGCAAAAAGCTACGACATCATCCCCATCTTTTCGCAAAGCGCCTACACTACAGACAGCCGGTTCGGTACAGCAGATGACCACATTGCCAAAGCGGAGGCCATCTGCGGCAAGCCTCCACTGCACACGCTGGCAGAGGTGGAGCCCATCGGCCCCAAAAGGCTTCTGGATGCGCTGGTCATCGCCCCCTGCACCGGAAATACCCTGGCAAAGCTGGCCCACTCCATTGCGGACGGTCCCGTGACCATGGCGGCAAAAAGCCATCTGCGCAACGGGCGTCCCGTGGTCGTTGCCATTTCCACCAACGATGCCCTCGGGGGCGCCGCAGAAAACATTGGAAAGCTGCTTGCCCGGAAGCACTATTTCTTTGTGCCCTTCGGGCAGGACGATGCCTTTGGAAAGCCCACCTCCGTTGTTGCCGATTTCAGCAAGATTCCGCAAACGCTGGAGCAGGCGCTGGAGGGAAGACAGCTCCAGCCTCTCTTACTATGAAAGAATGCCGCCCGATACCGGGCGGCATTCCTGTTTTTACAGCGCATCTATCTCGTCCAGCCAAAGCCTTGCGCTGGCGTCGCTGGGCATCCGCCAGTCACCCCGGGGGCTTAAGCTGACCGAGCCAACCTTCACGCCGTCCGGCAGGCAGCTGCGCTTGAACTGCTGGGTGAAGAACCGGCGGTAGAAAGTTTTCAGCCATTTTTTGATGGTTTCGCCATCAAAGTCGCCTTCGAAGGCACGGCGGGCCAGCGTATAAATTTTGCGGGGCGCAAAGCCAAACCGGAGGGTGTAGTAAAGATAGAAGTCATGGAGCGCATAGGGGCCGACCAGATCCTCCGTGTGCTGGGCAATTTTGCCCTCCGCGTCCGGGGGCAGCAGCTCCGGGCTGATGGGGGTGTCCAGAATGTCCTGCAGGACAGGGCGGGACGCCGCAAACGGCCGCATCTCCGAAATGGCGTCAATCATCCAGCGGATCAGGGTCTTGGGGATGGAGGCGTTGACGCCGTACATGCTCATGTGGTCGCCGTTGTAGGTGCACCAGCCAAGGGCAAGCTCACTCAGATCGCCGGTGCCCACTACGATTCCCTTCACAACACTGGCGTAGTCCATGAGAATCTGGGTGCGTTCCCGGGCCTGCGAATTTTCGTAGGTGCCGTCGTGAACATCAGGATCGTGACCGATGTCCGAAAAGTGCAGAGAAACCGCTTCCCGGATGTTGATTTCCTTACAGGAAATGCCGAGGGTTCGCATCAGCTCCCAGGAATTATGGTAGGTGCGGTCAGAGGTGCCGAAGCAGGGCATAGTCACGCCGTACACGTCGGTAGCGGGACGGCCCAGCTGACGCATGGCTTCCACCGCTACCAGCAGCGCCAGCGTGGAGTCCAGACCGCCAGAAATGCCAATGACTGCGTTGGGATTTCCGATCGCCGACAGCCGCTGCTTCAACCCGGCCACCTGCATCTGAAAAATCTCCATACAGCGCTGCACCCGATTCTGTCGCTGAGAGGGCACAAAGGGCAGCTTTTCCAAGGGATACCGCGTTCCGTCAGCGCGAAGCAGTCCATCCCGTGCAGGCACAATCCGCGCCTGCGTGCCGTGCCGGGCAGCGGTATCGGCGTAGCTTCTGTTTCTGCGGCGATCGGCGCGGACTTTGCCAAGATCGCAGTCCTGCACCAGCAGATAATCCGTAGCAATGGCTTCTTTCGTTTCCGCCAGAAGCTTGCCGTTTTCCGCAATCAGGCTCTGTCCGGAGAAAATTAAATCCTGTGTGGATTCCGTAGAGCCGGCGGAGCAGTAAGCGTAAACACAGTTCAGCGAGGCAGACTGATGGGTCACCAGCTCCCGGCGGTAGACACGCTTGCCGATGGTTTCGTTGGAAGCGGACAGATTCACGATGACCTCCGCGCCGCTCAAGGCCAGCATGGCAGAGGGCGGCAGGGGCGTCCACAGATCCTCACAGATTTCCACGCCCACCAGTGCGCCCTCGCCGATTTGGAACAACAGGTTCTGCCCCATAGGCACCGGCTTTGGATAGTCACCCAACAGGGTGCCAATATCAAAGGTATCCTGAATCAGGTCGTCGCCGGAAGCAAACCACCGTTTTTCATAGAACTCATTATAGTTGGGAATGCTGGTTTTCGGCACGATACCCCGGACTTCGCCGCCGGAAATGACAGCTGCACAGTTGAACATTCGGGCGCCGACCCGCAAAGGCAAGCCAACGGCCACCGTCACCGCCGGGCAGGCGGCGGAAGCATCCAGAATCTCCCGCAGACCCCGCTTCACACCCTCATGCAGGGCATCCTGAAGGAATAAATCCTGACAGGTATATCCCGTCAGCGCCATTTCAGGAAACACCAGCAGGTCAACATTTTGTGCGTCTGCTTTCTTCAAAAATTCGCAGATATCCGCAGCATTTTTCTTTGTGTCGCCCACCCGCACGGCAGGCACCCCGCAGGCGATTCGGATATAATCCAGCACAACAATCCCTCCACTTGTCATTTTGCACTATCATAGCACATTCTTCCCGATTTGCAAAGGAAATATGAAGTGGACGGCGAAAATTCGCCGTCCGCACAGTTTGGATTACAGGCCCGCCAGCGCTTTCAGCTCCTCCGCCAAATCGGTACGCTCCCAGGGGCGGCCCTCCACGCCAAAGTGGCCGATGGCGGCGGTGGAGGCGTAGATGGGGCGGCGCAGGTCCAGTCTGCGAATAATGCCGGCAGGGGTCAGATCACAGACTACCCGCAGCAGCTCGGTCATTTTCTCATCGGAGATGACGCCGGTACCAAAGCTGTCCACCCGCAGGGACACGGGCTGAGCAACACCGATGGCGTAGGCCAGCTGCACCTGCACCTGAGTCGCAAGGCCTGCGGCAACCAGATTTTTCGCCATATACCGGGCCATGTAAGCGGCGGAACGGTCCACTTTGGTGGGGTCCTTTCCGGAGAAAGCGCCGCCGCCGTGGGAGAAATAACCGCCGTAGGTATCCACAATGATTTTCCGGCCCGTCAGCCCCGTGTCACCGTTGGGGCCGCCGATGACGAAATTTCCGGTGGGGTTGATATGAATGTGGGCAACGTCGGCGATATCAAAGCCGTAATTTTTCAGGACAGGGGCAATGACACCCTCCCGGATGTAGCGGCGCAGCTCCTCCATGGCAAAATCAGCGCTGTGCATAATGGAGACGACCACGGTATCAATGCCAACCACATTGCCGCTTTCGTCAAACTCCACGGAGACCTGGGTTTTTCCGTCGGGGCGCAGCAGGTCGTTGGAGTGGACACACTCCGTCAGACGGTTGCACAGGGCACGGCTCAGCGCCACCGGCAGCGGCATCAGCTCCGGGGTCTGGGTGCAGGCGCCGCCGAACATCATACCCTGATCTCCCGCGCCGCCAACTTCATCATTGGTACCCAAAGCAATATCCGCGGACTGGGTATGAATCCGGCACTGGATTTCCACGGTATCGGCATCGAAGCCGTCGCCGGGATAGATATAGCCGATCCTGCGGATGGCCTCCCGGGCAACTTCCTTGTAGTCGACAACCGCTTTCGTGGTAATCTCGCCGCAGATGATGCAGAAGTTTGTGGTGACCATCGTCTCGCAGGCCACCCGGGAGTCCGGGTCCTGGGCAAGGCAGGCATCCAGAATCGCGTCGGAGATGGAGTCGGCGACCTTGTCGGGGTGCCCGTTGGTGACGCACTCGGAAGTAAACAGTCTTTTTTCCATAATAATTCCTTTCTGTTTTCACAATGCACCGTTATTTTGCGCATAATCATGAGGTAGGAAAGCAGAAGGTTTGATGCTCTGAGCGAGAGATTTTGTTCCGCGTCCCCGGAACAAAAGATCCGCTCAAAGCGCAAAAGGGCTGCTTTCCTGCCGAATCATAAAAAAATCGCACACCGAAGATTCGATGTGCGCTGTATCGAACCCTCATCTTTCGTTTGCCGCCGGATTTGGCACCTTTTCCTTTCGGACAGGTTGCCGGGTTTCATCGGGCCGTTCCCTCCACCACTCTTGATAAGGCTTGTATGCAATTTTCGAAATTATTATACTCGCATTTTTCAAAATGTCAACCTTTTTCCGTGTCACTTGACATTTTTCGCATTCTATGATATGGTTCTTTCTCCATACCACACAGGAGAAATCAGAAAATGCGTCACTTATTTCCAAAATTAAAGATATCCTCCTGCTTAACTGCCTTTTTTGCTTCGGCGCTGCAGGCTTTCGGAATGTATAACATCCACGCTCTGTCCGGTGTGACCGAGGGCGGCATTTTCGGCCTGATTCTGCTGCTGCACCACTGGCTGGGGCTGTCCCCCGCCATTTCCAGTTTTGTTCTGAACGCCGGCTGCTACGCCCTGGGCTGGAAGACGCTGGGCCGGGAATTCATTGGTTACTCTCTGGTTGCCGCCTGCGGCTACTCTGTGGGCTACGGCATCTGTGAGCAGTTCCCTCCCCTGTGGCCCCAGATTGCGAATATGCCTCTGCTGGCCTCCGTTGCCGGGGCGCTGTTCATCGGTATAGGCGCCGGGCTGTGCGTCCGGGCAGGCGGCGCTACCAGCGGCGACGACGCCCTTGCCATGAGCCTGAATCATCTGACAAAAATCCCGATCCAGTGGCTGTACCTTATCAGCGACCTGCTGGTACTCGGTCTGTCCCTGAGCTATATTCCCGTTAAGCGGATCGGCTATTCCCTGCTGACAGTCATTTTATCCGGCCAGCTCATTGGATGGATTCAGGAAATCAAATTTCCCGCGCAAAACGGGCGTTTGTCTTAAGCCGACAAACGCCCGTTTTTTATGCTTCTCCCTTTTTAATGGCATCCCAGTTGGCACGACCGGTGCACTTGGCAAGGGCCAGCAGTTCCTGTGCCAGCACGTCGGTCAGCTGACCGGGCGTTAAGCGCCAGCGCCAGTTGAAGCCGACGGTGCCGGGCTGGTTCATCCGGGCCTCGTTGCCCAGACCCAGATGATCCTGGATGGGGATAATGCAGTCCTTGGCCACCGACCGCATTGCCAGATGGATCAGAACCTTGTACATCTGATTGTCCGGGGTATAGTAGTCCCCCAGATAATCCCGCACCTGCTTTCTGGCATCCTTTTCAAGACCCGCAAACCAGCCGGCTACGGTCTCATTATCGTGGGTGCCGGTATAGACCACACAGTGAGAATTGTAATTGTGCGGCCAGTAATCATTGGCCGCGCCGATGTCAGACGGGTCAATAGCAAATTGCAGCACCTTCATGTTGGGGCAGCCGCTGTCCCGCACCAATCTGCGGACACCGTCGGTCATCAGGCCCAGATCCTCCGCGATGATGTTCACATTGCCCAGCTGCCAGTGAATGGCGTTGAACAAATCCATGCCGGGGCCTTTTTCCCAATGGCCGAATCTGGCGCTGTCCGCCCCCGCGGGGATGGAAAAATACTCGTCAAAGCCCCGGAAGTGATCCACCCGAACCACATCGTACAGCTTGAAGCTGTACCACATCCGGCTGCACCACCACTGGAAATTGGTGGCCCTGTGGTAATCCCACCGGTACAGAGGGTTGCCCCAGACCTGTCCATCCGCGGCAAAGGCATCCGGCGGGCAGCCCGCAATGGCGGTGGGGGCGTTGTGCTCGTCCAGCTGGAACAGCTCCGGGTGGGCCCACACATCCGCGCCGTCGGGAGAGACATAGATGGGAATATCGCCCACAATCTGAATGTGCTTGCTGTTGGCATAGGCCTTCAGCTGCATCCACTGCTCATCGAACTTGAATTGCAGGTATTTCTGGAACTCTACGTCAAAATACAGCTCCCGGTTGTAGTAGTCGATGGCGAAACCCCAGTGCATCCGGATGTCCTCGGGCCACTGGCGGAAAGGCACATCGTCAAAGTAGCTTTTCAGCGCCATAAACAGAGCAAAATCATCCAGCCACCAGGCGTTGTTCCGGCAGAAGGACTGATACGCCGGATTCTGGGCAATATTGCTGCGCTCATAGGCCTTGTGCAGCAGGTTCAGCCGGTTTTCGCTGAGCTTGTCAAAATCCACCTTGGCAGGATTGCTGCCAAAGTCCACGGCGTCGCACTCCCCGCGGGTCAGAACGCCCTCCTCAATCAAGGCGTCAAGGCTGATCATGTAGGGATTCCCGGCGAAAGCCGAATAGGCCTGATAGGGGGAATCATCGGACGCGCCGTGGGCCGTCGCGCCCAGGGGCAGAATCTGCCAATAGCGCTGACCGGCCTTTTCCAGCCAGTCTACGAAATCATACGCCGCCCGGTCAAAGCAGCCGACGCCGTACCGGGACGGCAGGCTGGTGACGGACAGAAGGACACCTGCATATCGGTTCATAATGGAAACTCCTCTTTCTTCCAGAATCGCGCCGGGGAACCGGCACAAGCCGCTTCCGCATCCGGCAAGCAGAATTTGGAAACGTTTCTCTTCCACGTAAGTATAGTACGTTTTCCGGGATTCGTCAACAATTTGTGTACCAGCATCCGCAAATTAACAAAATTGCCAAATTCAGGAAGCTGTTTTTGTCGCAAATTGTCATTCTCCTCCGATTCACCCGGAATTTTGTTTTGTGGTATTCCTTGACACTGCTTTCCTGCAATGGTAAAATTCCAGTAAAGTTTTTACGAAAGCAGGTGCTGCTGATGGCAGTCAGAGAAGTAACCTACGCTTCCATTGTGATTCGTATCCTCGTCTCATTTCTGCTGGGCGGCGTCATCGGCATGGAGCGGGGCATGAAAAACCGCCCCGCCGGACTTAGGACCTATATGCTGGTCTGCGTAGGCTCCTGCCTCATCATGCTGACCAATCAATACATCTACCAGGTGTTCGGTACCGGCGATCCCGTCCGAATGGGCTCTCAGGTGGTCAGCGGCATTGGCTTTTTGGGCGCCGGCACCATCGTGGTCACAAAGCGCAATCAGATTCGGGGCCTGACCACTGCCGCCGGTCTGTGGGCCGCCGCCGCGGTGGGGCTTGCCATCGGGATTGGGTTTTACGAGGCCGCCGCGCTGGGCGGCTGTGCCATTTACGTCGTTTTGACGGTGATGCACCGATGGGATGACCGGATGCACCGCAACTCCAAAATTATGGAGATTTACGTGGAGCTGAGCACCGCGGTAACGCTGGGCAGCTTTATCCGGGGCATCCGGGAACCGGGGCTGGAAATCGACAATTTGCAGCTAGACCACACGGAACCGGCGGAGGACGGTATCCGCTCCTTTATTGTGACGTTAAAGTCCAGAGCCAAGCGCAACCACCAGCAGCTGCTGGACAGCATCCGGGCTGTGGAAGGCGTTGTGTATCTGGAGGAACTGTAATCGGGGCAAAGAAAGGGCTGCAACAGGCCAATATCCGTATAGCCGGTACAGAACCGGCTTGCAATCTTCCCAGTAAAGTATTCAATTCCGGCGAACGAAGCCTTTCCATTGACTATCAGAATGCCGGAATGATGGACACCATTTTTTCAGAGAGGACAATACATATGAATAAAAAAGCAGCGGCACTGCTCACCATTCTTTGCCTGATGATTGCTTTTATGGACATATCCGGGCTGCCCGGTGTATTGCTGGAGATTCGTATCGCCGACGTGGATCCGTATATTGTTCCATTGTTAGTCAATTTTCTGCTGATCGGACTGTTGGCAATCGCTGTGATTAAGCTGTTCAGAATTGATTATGCGTTTGGATTTTCAGCGCACGGAGTTGGAGAGGGCCTGAGAAAATATGCGATGCCCGGAATTATCGTCGGTGTGTTGTCCTTTGCCGCGTTTTTTATCAGATTGTATCCATTTGATTATCATCCCACGATATGGAAGATATTGATTGAAGGTATCCTGTACTATGTTGGTGTCGGGATTGTGGAAGAGTTCTATGTTCGGGGATTATTCCTGAATATCGTGGAAGCGCTGTTTCAGGAAAAGAAGCATAAGACGGAAATCGCAATCATTTTTCGTCCGTCGCGTTTGGATTAGGACATATCCCCGGCGTGATCGGCATGGGACTGGGTGTGATCGCGTTCAAGCTGATCTCGACAATCGGTATGGGTTTCTATTTTGGAATCACTTATAAATTGAGCAAAAACCTGTGGGTTCCCATGATTATGCATTCTTTGATTGACATTTGTGCGCTGCCATACTGTTTCACCCAGAATATGCGGTATGAACCGATATCGATCATTATGCTTGTAATCATTTATACGGCACTGGCTGTTTACTGCGTCGCTGTTCTGTTCCGGCAGAAAGCAGAGAAAGCTTAAGAAAAATGGGAGCAAATGCGCTGGGAATTTCCGTGTCTTGCGATTTCCCGTCAATTATTTCATCAAAAAGGAAAAGGCTGTGCCAAAGCACAGCCTTATCTATTGCAGATTCTTGTTTCATTGAATTCCTTCTTAATAAAAAGCGATAACGTTCATTTATTAAGAATTCAAATTGCGATCAAAAATCCGTATCGTTCTCAAAATACACCGGTTCTTCTTCCGGCTCCATCTCCCAGAAAGTCGGTTCCGTTTCCGGCTCCGGCACGGCAGCAGCCGGTGCCGCGCTTTGGCTCACCCACTTCGTTCCGGTGAGGACGCTGATGCCCCAGGCCTGGGTGGAGAGGCTGCCGCCAGCCGGTGTCGACGTGGCGCAGGAAGCGCCCGCAACGACTGACATTTCCCGTCCCCCCTGCATGGACGCGCTGTGGGTACAGGCGGTTTGCAGCATGGTCGCGGCAAGGGCAATGTGGTAGTCACTGGTCACAACCGCCAGCTGCTTTACCTCCGGGTACTTCCGGTTCAAAAGCGCGCAGGTATATTTCGCGTTTTCCGTGGTGCTCAGGGACTTCTTTTCGAGAATAATTCTTTCCTCGCAGATGTCGTTGTTCATCAGCCAGATTGCCATGACCGCCGCTTCGGAGATACCCTTGACCCCGGATGTCTCTCCCCCGGTCACCGCGATATAGGCATTGGGATACTGCCGCGCCGCCTGCAAGGCAACGTTCAGGCGGTCAAACAGCTCCGGCTTCATGGAGCCGTCCCTGTTAAGTCCATAGCCAAACACCACAATACACAGAGAATCGTCCTGTGCAAGTCCTTCCTGCAGACTGCGGCTGGAAGCGAAGCCTGAATGATTCAGGCGGTCCCAGTCGAACATAATCTGCCGCCACATGGCACCCTGGGCCGGCGATTCCGCCTCCAGTGCTTCCAGGCAGGTTTCAATTGTCGCGGAGGAGCCTTCCGGGCTGCTGCTGTAGGCCTTCAGCAGCTGCTGCCGGTACTCCTGGTTGTCTGCCTTCACCGGCAGGACGCCCCCTGTCAGCACACACAGCAGCAGCACTGCGGCACACAGCCGCTTGCCGGGCCCGGTCAATTACCGCTCCGGATCTGAAGGAGCTTATTCTTCAGGTCGCTTTCCATTTTCGCCATCTCGACCTCCGCCGCCTGACGCTTGGCCCGTCCGTCAGCCTGAATCTTCATCACATCGTCCAGCGTTTGAATCAGCTCGGCATTGGTCTTTTTCAGGGTCTCGATGTCCACAATGCCCCGCTCCGCTTCCTTCGCGGTTTCCACGGAAGCCATGTGCAGCTTCTCGGCGTTCTGCTTCAGCAGCGCGTTGGTGACATCCGTCACCTGCCTCTGGGCCTGAGCCGCCTCGGTGGAGTGGGCGATGCCCAGCGCCAGAACCATCTGGTTTTTCCACAGAGGGATGGTATTGACCAGAGTGGTCTGGATTTTTTCCACCATCACATTGTCGTTATTCTGAATCATGCGGATCTGGGGCGCGGTTTGGATGGAGATGGCTCTTGTCAGCTCCAGATCGTGAATCTTCTTTTCAAACCGCAGGCACTTTTCCGACAAATCCCGGGCGGCCTGAGCGTCCTCGGCAAGGCCCGTCCGCTGGGCGGTTTCCTCCAGCTGGCGCAGCTTGGTGGAGCGTACCTGCTCCAGCTTCTGCTTGCCCGCCAGAATGTACATGGTCAGCTCCTTGAAATAGGCAAGGTTCTGCTCGTACATCTTGTCCAGAACCGCAGAATCCTTCATAAGCCGCACCTGATGCTGCTGCAGCGCGTCGCTGATCTTTTCCACGTTGGTCTCCGCCTTGGCATAGCGGGCCTTCATTGTCTCCAGCTTATTCGCCTGCTTGCGGAAGAAGCCGAACAGGCCCTTTTCCTCCTCCTCGTCAAAGTCCTTCAACTCCCCCACCACGCTGGTGATCAGGTCGCCCACTTCCCCCAGATCCTGCGTGCGGACGTTTGCCAGGGCGGTATCGGAGAAATCCGCCATTTTCTTCTGGGTGCCCGCGCCGTACTGCAAAATCTGCGTGGTATTCTCCACGTCAATTTTCGCGGCGAAGTCGTCCACGATTTTCTGCTCCTCAGGGGTCAGTGCAGCCTCCGGCTGAGTCTGCTGCATGGCGGTCTCCTCCGCCACTGCCAGCTCCGGGGCGTCGTTCAGGTCCGGTTCCAGCGTCAGGCTGGGAATTGTTTCTTCGTTCCACTGTGTGCTCATAGTCAAATCTCCCGTTTCTTCAGTTTTGAAAGCTCGTCATCTGTCAGGCCCTCCTGGGCCAAAAGGGTGTTCAGCACGGAAATATCGCTGGACACGTCCATGGCGGTATCCTGAAACACCGAATCCAGCAGCTTCTCAAAGGCCAGATTCAGGGTATCCAGCGTGTCCTCAATTTCCTTTTTTGCCGCACGGATATTGTCTCCCTGCACCGGCTGGGCATCCATCTCCGCATAGGCGTTCAGGAGCTTCACCGTCATGGGCAGGTAGTAATCCATCAGTTTTTTCAGGTCCGGCACGATCTCCGGGTGGGCCTGGGCCCGCTCAAAAATCCGGCGGACAATCAGCTCCATCCGGGAAATCTTGCCGGAGATTTCCTCACCGGGGATGGCATCGTTGCACCGGCGGATCTCGGCGATGAAGGCGTTTCCCCGCTGCAAAACCTCCTGCACCCGGGGGTCCGCTGCCGCGGCGGTCTCCTGCTGCTTTTTCGCCGCTTCCAGTTCCTCCCTCTGCCGCTCCTCCAGTGCCAGACGGCTGCGCTCATAGTGCCGGTAGGTATCGTGGCTGGTAATCAGGCAGGTTCCTTCACGGTCCAGATGGCCCTCCAGAAACAGGCCGTCGTCGATCATTTTCACCAGCTCTTTGCGGACAAACTTGACATTTTTCCCCACACTCCGTGCCAGCTTTTCCAGTGCGCAATGGGTGCTGGTTCCCAGGGTCTTGCAGTATTTTTTGAACCGGCTCACCCGTTCCAGCCCCTGCACACCGTTTACAATCAGGCCAACACCGCCGCCCAGTCCCACAAGGCCAAAAACCGCGGGAATCCCGGACACGCCGGTCACAGCCGCAAGAATGATTGTAGACAGAAAGCCGAGGAAGCCGAAGCAGGACAGCAAACTCCCGCCCACGATTTTCACGATTCCCACCGCGGTCTTTCCGTCGGTACTGCCATACAGCACGGGAAGGGCTTCCCGCTGCTCGATCACGGCGGGTTTTTTCCTCACCTGCGCCGTCCGGGAAGCATTATCCACAGCCCGGGAAGCGTTGTCTACTGCCCGGGAAGCACTGTCCACCGCCCGGCGCACCGCTTCCCCGCCCAGGTCAATGGCACAGTTCACCGTATGGGTGATGGTCTGATTCAATTTCCGATAATCCTGAGAATTGACAGCCTGGTCAATGATGTCCTGAATATTCCTGCCAAGCGCTTCCCAATCCTGATTGTTGTTCGCCATACGATCCTCTCCACGAAATAGTGACCCCATTATAGCCTTTTCTTTCCAAAAACGCAAGTACAAACCGAGTCTACCCTGCAGAGAAGACACATTTTCCTATAAAAAAACCATGAAGTGGCGAAACGCTTCATGGTTTTGTGGGTATATTTACAGATGCAGAACCCGATCCTTGATCTCCTGGGTACGGCCCTGGTTCCAGTACTGGGTGCCGATGTAGCCGCAGGTTCGTCTTGCCACGTTCATTTTGCTCTGGTCGGTATTGCCGCACTGGGGGCAAACCCAGATGAGCTTGCCGTCGGCATCCTCCTGAATGGAGATCTCGCCGTCATAGCCGCACTCCTGACAGTAGTCAGACTTGGTGTTCAGCTCGGCATACATGATGTTGTCGTAAATGAACTGCATAACCTCCAGCACCGCGTCGATATTCTGCTGCATATTGGGCACCTCCACGTAGCTGATGGCGCCGCCGGGAGACAGCCGCTGGAACTCCGCCTCAAAGGACAGCTTGGTAAAGGCATCGATCTGCTCGCTGACGTGGACATGGTAGGAGTTGGTGATGTAGCTCTTGTCGGTAATGCCGGGAATGACACCGAACCGCTTCTGCAGGCACTTGGCAAACTTGTAGGTGGTGGATTCCAGCGGGGTGCCGTAAAGGGAGTAGTCGATGTTCTCCGCCGTCTTCCACTGCTTGCACTTATCGTTCATCTTCTGCATGACGGACAGGGCAAAGGGTTTGGCCTCCTCGTCGGTGTGAGACTTTCCGGTCATGTACTTGACGCACTCATACAGGCCTGCGTAGCCCAGAGAAATGGTGGAGTAGCCGCCGTAGAGCAGCTTATCAATGGGCTCGCCCTTGGGAAGCCGGGCCAGAGCACCATACTGCCACAGAATGGGAGCCGCATCGGAAAGGGTGCCCTTCAGCCGCTCGTGACGGCACTGCAGCGCCTGATGGCACAGCTCCAGACGCTCCTCAAAAATCTCCCAGAACTTCGTCATGTCTCTGCCGGAGGACAGCGCCACATCCACCAGGTTGATGGTGACGACGCCCTGATTGAAGCGGCCGTAGTACTTGGGCTGGTTGGTTTCCGGGTCAACATAGGGGGTCAGGAAGGAGCGGCAGCCCATGCAGGTGTAGCAGTGGCCCTCGCCGTTCTTATCCACCTTCAGCTCCAGCATCTTCTTCTCGCTGATGTAGTCAGGCACCATCCGCTTGGCGGTGCACTCAGCCGCCAGACGGGTCAGGTAGAAATAGGGCGTGCCCTCCCGGACGTTGTCCTCCTCCAGCACATAGATCAGCTTGGGGAAGGCAGGGGTAATCCACACACCCTTCTCGTTCTTCACGCCCTCGTAGCGCTGGCGCAGGGTCTCCTCAATAATCATGGCAAGATCCTTCTTCTCCTGCTCGTTTCTCGCCTCGTTGAGGTACATGAACACGGTGATGAAGGGAGCCTGTCCGTTGGTGGTCATGAGGGTCACCACCTGATACTGGATGGTCTGCACGCCCCGGCGGACTTCCTCCCGCAGCCGGTCCTCCACCACCTTGGTGATGGCTTCTTCACTGGGAGAAACGCCGAAGGCTGCCATTTCCTTTTCCACGCTCTTGCGAATCTTCTCCCGGCTGATCTGGACAAAGGGCGCCAGATGGGTAAGGGAAATGGACTGGCCGCCGTACTGGTTGGAGGCCACCTGGGCGATGATCTGAGTCGCAATGTTGCAGGCGGTGGAGAAGGAATGGGGCTTCTCGATCAGGGTGCCGGAAATGACGGTGCCGTTTTGCAGCATATCCTCCAGATTCACCAGATCGCAGTTGTGCATATGCTGGGCATAATAGTCGGAGTCATGGAAATGGATGATGCCCGCCTCGTGGGCCGCCACGATCTCCGGGGGCAGCAGAATCCGGCGGGTAATGTCCTTACTGACCTCGCCTGCCATGTAGTCCCGCTGAACCGCGTTGATAGTAGGGTTCTTATTGGCGTTCTCCTGCTTGACCTCCTCATTGTTGCACTCAATCAGGCTGAGAATCCGGTCGTCGGTGGTGTTGGACTGCCGGGCCAGAGAACGGGTGTAGCGGTAGGTGATGTATTCCTTGGCGACCTCAAAGGCGCCGTGGGCCATGATGGCCTTCTCCACCAAGTCCTGAATCTCCTCCACAGAGGGACTGCGGCCCATTTCCTCGCAGGAAATCTGCACGCTCTCGGAGATTCGCCGGATCTGCAGCGGGGTCATCCGCACCTTTTCATCCGCCGCTTCATTGGCCTTGGTCACGGCCATGATGATCTTATCAATGTCAAAAACGACTTCCGCGCCGTTGCGTTTAATGATTTTCATTGGGTACTCCTCCTTGGGGGTTCTGTAGGTCACGGGACTGATGCTGGGCTTATTATACAAGATATTGTGGTTTTGTCAAGCCCCAGACACAAAATACAGTATATTCCTTTTCGCCGGAAAAAAGTTGCCGTTTTTGGTTCGGCCGAAAACCGTCTGCCGGGCAGTCGATTGTTGTCGTTTTTCACGACTTTTTGAAAGAAAAGTTTGAAATCGGGAGCGGATTATAGTATAATTTCAAAAAGCACCTTTACATAACCCTGTGTGTTTCTCCGTGAAAAATGAAAGGAGCAATTTCCGTGGAAAAAAAATTCGGCATTTTGCCATCCGGTGAGGAAGCCGGCCTCTACACAATATCCTGCGGCGGCGTCACCGCTGGGATTACAGACTACGGCGCGGCGCTGGTCTCCCTGCTGGTTCCCGACAGCGCCGGCAATCTGGCTGACGTGGTGCTGGGCTTTGACGACTGCGCGGGCTACGCAAACGGTGACGGCTGTCTGGGCGCAACTGTCGGACGCAGTGCCAACCGCATTCAGGGCGCGGCCTTCCGCCTGGGGAGCAGAGACTGCTGCCTGACGCCCAACGAAAACGGGAACAATCTGCACTCCGGTCCCGACTTCTACTTCAAGAGGCTGTGGAAGCTCATTTCCCACACCGACACCGAAGTCGTTCTGGAGCTGCACAGCCCCCACGGCGATCAGGGCTTTCCCGGAAATGCCGAGATCCGCGTGACCTATTCTCTGGACGCCTCCGGCGGCCTGCACATCGTATACGACGGAATCTGCGACCAGGACACCGTGTTCAACCTGACTAACCACAGCTACTTCAATCTGCGCGGTCACGAGCACACCGATGCCGCCATGGAGCAGGTACTGACCCTGCCCGGCAGGTTCTTCACCCCCGCTGACGCCGAGAATATTCCCACCGGCGAAAAGCGCAGCGTGGAGGGAACGCCTATGGATTTCCGGGTGCCCAAGCCCATCTCCCGGGACCTGCGTCAGGATTATGAATGTCTTCAGCTGCAGGGCGGCTATGACCACAACTGGGAGGTCTTCTGCAACCCCTGTGCCCAGCTCCATGACCCGGTCTCCGGTCGGAGCATGGCGGTCTATACCGACTGCCCCGGCATTCAGTTCTACTCCGGCAATTATCTGGACGCGCACGGTAAGGGCGGCGTATACTACGGGAAAAATACCGGCGTTGCTCTGGAAACCCAGTATTATCCGGACGCGCTGCACCATCCCGACTGGCCCCAGCCCATTACAAAGGCCGGACAGCGCTATCACAGTCAGACCGTCTATCGTTTTCAGTGGTAGCCCTGCGCGGGGAAGAGTCCATGGCTCTTCCCCGCTTTTATGCACTTCCTGGCAATGTGCGCATAAACTGTCCTATAAGCGTATGCTTATCTTCATATTGGGAGGTATTTCCATGTCAGACCAATGCCAGGACACTCTGCGCAGCGATTCCAGCGATCTGCGTCAGACCATGTCCATCCACACGCGAAAGATCACCGACTCCTGCCGTGACAAGGACTGCATTGAAGATCTCCGGGTCTACCTGACCTGCGGTTCTCAGCAGCTTCTGGACACAGCCGCCAATGTCCGGGTCCGCAGCGCGGAGCTGATTCACACCTACATCGATGTGGAGCCTGTCGCCTTTGACCGGAACCACTACTGCATTGACATCACTTTCTACTACCGTGTGCTGGCGGACGCGGTGGTAGGCTCCTGCCGTCCCACGACCCTCTACGGACTGGCTGTATTCAGCAAGCGGGCCGTCCTGTGCGGCGAGGACAGCCGGGCCCACATCTTCCGCAGCGATACCCGTCTGGGCAGCCCTGACGGGCACACGATTTGCGCGGCAAACCGGCCCACCGCCGTGGTGGAGGTTCTGGACCCCATGGTGCTGGGTTCCAAAATCCGGGACGTTGGCGAATGCGCCAGCGACACCGTCACGGCGCAGATTCCCCAGGGCATCTGCTCCGTCTTCGACGAGGAGCTGGTGCTCTCCGGCGGGCAGCGGCGGCTGTTTGTCACCCTGGGGCAGTTCTCCATTGTCCGGCTGGAGCGGGACGCCCAGCTGGTGATCCCGGTGCTGGATTACTCCATCCCCACCAAGGAGTGCTGCGATGCCGCCGGGGGCTGCTGCACCGAGGATCCCTGCGAGATGTTCAGCCGGATTCCCTTCCCCTCCAAACAGTTTTCTCCCGACCACTGCGACGAACGACGCGACGACAGCAGCCAGTGCAGCTGACAATGCCCGCCGGGTTCTCCCGGCGGGTTTCCTTTTGCCCAACGCAATTGGTGACTTCATCACGGAATTTCTCCGGAATATGGATATACTAAAGGCAAATAGATACCAAGGAGGATTTTCCCATGTCCGCAACGAATCTGAATGCCGAAGCCTTCCGCGCCGCGCTGTCACAAGCTGACAAACCTGTGCTGGTGGATTTCTGGGCACCCTGGTGCACCTACTGCCGCCGCATCGGGCCGGCGTATGACAAAATCGCCCAGCAATACGGGGATTCCCTGATTGTGGGAAAGGTCAATATCGATGACGAGCCTGCGCTTTCCCAGCAGGAACAGATTGAAGTAATTCCCACGCTGGTGCTGTATCAAAACGGACAGGCTGTCGCTTCCATTGTCGCGCCGGAATCCAAAGCCATGATCGACCAGTTCCTGGAGGAGTCTTTCAATAAATGAAAAATACAGAAAAACCCACCCTTTTCGATATGGTCATTCTCGGCGGCGGGCCGGCAGGGTTCACCGCTGCCCTGTATGCCGCACGGGCAGGACTGTCCGCGCTGGTGCTGGAACAGCTGTCTCCCGGCGGGCAGATGGCGCTGAGCCACCAGATTGACAACTATCCCGGCTTCGAGGACGGCATCGACGGCTTTACGTTGGCGCAGAAAATGGAGTCTCAGGCCCTGCGGTTTGGCGCGGCGGTGGAACTGGCGGAAGTTCGAGCCGTGGACCTTTCTTCCAATCCCAAGGTGATACAAAGCAGCGAAGGAACATTTTACGGAAAAACCGTGGTAATCGCCACCGGGGCGGTTCCCAGAACGCTGGGGCTGCCGGAGGAGCAGGCTCTGACCGGACGGGGCCTGCACTACTGCGCCGCCTGTGACGGGATGTTTTACCGGGGAAAAACCGTGGTGGTTGTGGGCGGCGGGAACAGCGCGGCGGCGGATGCGCTGCTGCTCAGCCGCGTGGCGAAAAAAGTCATTGTCGTCCACCGCAGGGATACCCTGCGGGCGGAAAAAATCTATCACAAGCCGCTGAAGAATGCGAAAAATGTGGAATTTCGCTGGAACAGTGAGGCTGTTCGGTTTCCCCATGGGGACAGGCTCACCGGCATTCGTATCCGGAACAAGCTCAGCGGCACGGAAGAAGAAATTCCCTGCGACGGCGTTTTTATCAGCGTCGGACGGCGTCCGGCAACGACGCTGTTTGAAGGCCAGCTGAAGCTGGACGAGCAGGGGTATCTCGTTGCCGACGAGACCACCGTCACAGAGCTTCCGGGGGTTTACGCCGCCGGCGATGTGCGAACCAAACCGGTACGTCAGGTGGTCACGGCTGTTGCTGATGGGGCTGTGGCGGTGCATATGGCGGAAGGTTTTCTTTCCGATCGGGAGGGATAACGAATGCGGTATCTGGTTTCGTTTCTGGAGGGCATTGTCACCTTTCTGTCCCCCTGCCTGCTGCCCATGCTGCCCATCTATGTGTCCTATTTTGCCGGCGGCGGCCAGCGCAGCACCGGCAAGACCCTGCGCTGTGCCCTCGGCTTCGTTGTCGGGTTTACGGCAGTGTTTACGGCCATGGGTGCCCTCGCCGGCAGCATCGGCAGCCTGCTGGTGCGGTATCAGAGGATTGTCAATCTGGTCAGCGGCGTCATTGTCATTGTATTCGGCCTGAACTATCTGGGCCTGTTCCGCTGGAATCTGTTTCACGGCGGCAGCCGGGTTCTGGATGCGCAGGACATGACCTTTTTCTCCGCCGCCCTGTTCGGCATCATCTTCTCACTGGGCTGGACCCCCTGCGTCGGCGCATTTCTCGGCTCCGCGCTGGCCCTCGCCACCCAGCAGGGGCACGTCCTTGAGGGCACGCTCATGCTGCTTGCCTACTCTCTGGGATTGGGCATCCCGTTCCTCCTCAGCGCCGTGCTGATTGACGCGCTGAAGGGGGCGTTTGACTGGGTAAAGCGGCATTATCAAATCATCAATCTGCTCAGCGGCGGTTTCCTGATCCTGATCGGCATTCTGATGGCTTCCGGAATGCTGGGCCGTCTGCTGCGGCAGCTGGCATAGGAGGGAACCGATGAACAGCAAGAAAACCCTGATCCTTGCGGCAGCCGTGCTGATTGTGCTGCTGGCAGGGGCCTATTGGCTCTATGGGAATCTGGAATCCAGACAGGAGGCCGTGCAGCTGGCTTCCGCCGAACCCGTTGCGGCGGAGACGGAAACCACCGCGCCGGCGATGACTGCGCCGGATTTCACCGTGTATGATCTGGATGGGAACCCGGTTTCCCTGTCCGATTATTTCGGCAAGCCCATCGTGCTGAACTTCTGGGCCAGCTGGTGCGGGCCCTGCAAGATGGAGCTGCCGGACTTTCAGGAAACCTATGACGAGCTGGGCGGCGATGTGCAGTTTCTCATTGTGAATCTGACGGACGGCAGCCGGGAGACAGTGGAAACCGCCTCCGCCTATCTGAAGGAGCAGGGATACACCCTCCCCGCCTACTACGACACCCAGCTCAGCGCCGCCGCAGCCTATGGCGTCAATGCCATCCCATGTACCTATTTTATCGACGCACAGGGCCGGGCCGTAGCCCGTTCCTCCGGCGCCATCGATGCCCAGACGCTTAGAAAGGGCATTGAAATGATTCAATAAACGAAGCACAGCCGGGAACGGACCTTCCGTTCCCGGCTGCTGGCACCCCAGAGAGGACTCTAACCTCCGACCTGCCGCTTAGGAGGCGGCCGCTCTATACAGCTGAGCTACTGGGGCTTATTTACCCCGCTATTTTACCTGAGATATGTCCTTCTGTCAAGCGGTTTCGGACAGAAAACACGGCGGCCCTTTGGCCGCCGTGTGGCTTCAGTTATTGAGATCATGGTGGAAGCCGGGGCTGTCCGGCGACAGAGCAAGGAAGCGGTATCCGTTGCGCTTGCCCCAGCGGAGAATGTCCTCCACGGCGTCCACGCTGTAGCTGTGAATATCGTGCTGCAAGACAATCGACACCCGATGCTGCCCGATGCCCTCAATCACGTTGTCCACCACTTTTTCCGTCTTTTTCGTCTCACCAGCGTCTCCGGAGTATACGTTCCAGTCAAAATACTGGAAGCCCGCATCCTGCACCGCCTGAGTCAGGAAGGTCATGATGCCCTCGCAGCTTTTGCGGCTGACCAGATTGGAGCTGCCGCCGGGAAAACGCATCAGGGTGGTTTTCACGCCGGTGTTGTCGTAAATAATGGACTGCATCTTCATAAGATCGTCAAAATACGCCTCGGGACTGGAATAGATCTGCCCGTAATCATGGCTGACGGAGTGGATACCGATGCTGTGGCCCCGCTTGACAATCTGCTTCATCATCCTCCCGCTGCCGGAGCCGACCACAAAGAAGGTCGCCTTCGCGCCGTAATCATCCAGTACGTCCAGCAGCTGCTCGGTATAGGCGCTGGGGCCGTCGTCAAAGGTCAGGTAAACCACCTTGCCCTCGGGGTAGACCGTATCCTGCCAGGGCTGGGTAACAACCTCTACATTTCTGGTGACCACGGCTGTATTTTCGCAGCTGTCCGCCACCGTATAGGTGATGGGGTAGGTTCCGGCGGTCAGCCAGTCCACCTCACCCTCTACCTGCACCATGGCGGTCACATCGCCGTCCACGTTATCCGTAGCGGTAAAGCCCGGCTCTTCATAGCGGGTGCCCAGTGTAATCACGTAGTCCTCGCCGCCTTCCAGCTGGATTTCCGGCAGAACCATGTCCCGCATGGGGATTTTCCGCTTTGCTACGGCGGGATTGCCGGAGGAATCCGTGACCGCGTAGGTCACAAGCCCCGGCTCCTCCGTCCGCACCACCCGTTCTGTAATGTCGCCATCGTAATTATCGGTGGCGGTAAAGCCCGCCTCCTGATAGATGGTTCTGGGAACCAGCGACCCTTCCGGGTCCTCCTTCAGGGTAATGGTCGGCGCTTTCGTGTCGATGACGCGGATCTCCCGCCGGGCGGTGCCCTCGCAGTTCAGGTACCGCGCCGAATAGGCGACGGAATACTTACCCAGTTTTCCCTCATTCAGATCCGTTTCCCGGCGAATTTCCAGATTCTCCGGGGTATAGCCGTCCTTCAGGAACAGGGTTCCGCGCAGAACGGGAATGACACCGGGTTCCGTATAGCTGTCCCCATACTCCAAAAGAACCTTCGGTTCCCCGGTCAGCACCAGCTCCAGTGAAAAATGATTCACATGGAATACCGTAAAATACGCCGCCGCTGCCAGCGCCCCAAGGGTCAGTATCGCGATCAGCACCCAGAGCAGAGGCCCGCCGCGCTTTTTTGATGATTTCTCCATGCCAACGCTCCCTTTTCTCAGTTGACATAACTATACTCGATTCCGGCTCAAAATGAAAGAGGGTATTTCTTATTTTTTATGTGCTTATCAGTTTTCGTCAGCAAAACGACAATTGGTAACTGAGTTGACAATTGAAAGTTGGCAGTTGAAAGTTGTGGTATCCCTTCGGGATGATTGAAAATCTCCCTGCAAATCTTGACCACGACACATTTGCAAGAGAATGTCCGGTTTTTTATTGCCCCGTAGGGACTCCTTAACTTTCAGCTTTCTACTTTCAACTCTCAACTCTGACAATTACGCATGATTTGTCTGCTGAGTAAAGCCGATATATTTTATTCCCAGGGAACCTCTGATTAAATCGGTAAGAGCTCGGTGACGAGGGATTTGGGCTCAGCCGAAAGTACTGAAATTGCGGGAATACTTTGTGTATTTCCCAATTTCAGTACTGCACGGATGGGGCAAAAGACCTGTCATCCAGCCGAAGCCGATTTATTCAGGGGTTCCCTAACATCCGCATCAGCTCCGAGAGCACCGGCTCAAACTTGACGCCGTACCAGTGGGCAGGCTGGGCTATGGTGCATTCTATGCACCTGCAAGTAAAGTCTGCCGCAATTTTAGCGGATTCATACAATCCTTTTTCTGCCGCCACAGCGCCGGTAAAGGCGGCGGCAAACAGGTCACCGGTGCCGCTGAAGCTGCCCGGCAGTCTGGGGTGGGCATACCGTCTGACCTCCCCGCAGTCCCGCAGGAGCAGGCCCGTGTCTTCCTCCCCCACGCCCGTCAGGATTACCCGGTCGTTTGGCAGTTCTTCCAGCAGCTCCCGGGCATAGGCTTCATCGGTTCTGTCCCGGCAGGGCAGCCCGGCAAGCAGCGCCGCTTCCGTCAAGTTGGGAAGAATCCTATCGGCTCTGCCGCACAGCGTCTTCATTTCCCGGACATAGTCCCCGTCAAAACCAGAATACAGCCTGCCGTGGTCTGCCATGGCGGGGTCCACAATGCAGATGCCCCCCGGCGACAGCATGGTTTCCATGACTTGCACAGCCGCATGGATGGCACGAATGCTTCCGAGATAGCCTGTCAGAATCACATCAAAGGTAATCCCATTCTTTTTCCAGTGCTCCACAATCTCCGGCAACGCGTCGGACAAAGGCACAATGGCAGGCTTGCCAAAGCCGCCGGTGTGGGTGG
This sequence comes from Faecousia sp., assembly GCA_034113565.1. Classification (GTDB taxonomy): domain Bacteria; phylum Bacillota; class Clostridia; order Oscillospirales; family Oscillospiraceae; genus Faecousia. Next base: position 3,030 of record JAXEXE010000124.1, on the reverse strand, counting down.
ACAGCAGCGCTGTGGGCAGTACACAGGTTTCATGCCCGCAGGCGGACAGCACCGGCAGGGCTACCGTTAATGAGCATTGCCCCACACAGGAAATATCCTGAATCGTCAAAATCCGCTTGTAGCTCATACGCCCTCCACCGGGTCCATGTCCAATCCCAGTTCCCGGGGCAGGAATCGGGGGCACACCGCCTCCGAGGTGACGATCACCGACGCCGCCAGCATGGAACCGATTTCCACAGATTCCGCCATTCCTTTTCCGTAGGTCATGCCGATTACCGCCCCGGCGCAGAAGGAATCCCCCGCTCCCGTGGTGTCCACCACATCCACCCTCCGGGCGGGGCACCAGCCCTTCTCCCCTGCCAGATTGGCATAGACCGCCCCGTCCGCGCCCATGGTGACAATCATGCCGGGAATCTGAGCGGCAGTGATCCTTTCTGCCAGAATATCCGCCATTTCCTCCGGTTTTTTGCCGGAATAATCCTCAAAAAACAGAAGCCCCGCTTCCTGAAGGTTGCACACAAGGCAGTCCGTGGATTTCATAAAATCCCGGCGCTCCAGCGCCACGCTCATATTGCCCACCACGGCGTAGACCTTTTTGTCGTGCTTTTTCGCCAGCCGGAACACCCGCTTGATGATCTCCTTATCCAGGTCGATCTCCACAATGACGCTGTCCGCGCCAGCGAAAATTTCGTCGCCCTGACTGTCTAGAATATCAAGAAGCGGTGTCATATCCGGGCGTTTGGAGATGGAAGCCGCCACGTCTCCGGCGTTATCAAACACCGCCAGCCAGGTACCCAGCCCGTCCGGCGTCTTGCGGATATAGTCGGTATTGACTTTGTGATTGCGCAGCTTCCTCAGCACATCCTCCCCGTCGCCGCTTTCATCGGTGAGACTCACCAGCGTGGGGCGCAGCTCGCAGTTGGCGATGTCCTCCGCCACGTTCCGACCCACACCGCCGTGGACGCGCTCCACCCGGCCCACGTTTCGCCCCGTGGGAATAAAGGACGCTTCCGGATACCCCTTGATATCCACAAAAATCATGCCAATCACCACAATGCCCATCGCTTCCGCCTCCGCAGTCAGAATACGCGGATATTATACCACAGCTGTGCCAAATTGCAACAAAAAGCCCCGGTTATTGGAATGTGCTGTCGTTACATCGCTAAAAATCCCTGTTTTCGGAAAGAAAGCCTTGCGAACAGTGCAAAATCCGTTTATAATGTTCTCGGTCAAATTCAAGCGATAGGCAGCTATAAAAATGGAGGGTATCCAATATGTCAAACAATGTACGTCCCGAAAGCATGGAGCGCATCACCACCCCCGCGCTGGCCCAGAAGTTCATCGACGAGCAAATCGCCGAGGTTCGCGCCCAGGTGGGCGATAAGAAGGTTCTGCTGGCCCTGTCCGGCGGCGTGGATTCCAGCGTGGTGGCGGCTCTGCTCATCAAGGCCATCGGCAAACAGCTGGTGTGCGTCCACGTCAACCATGGTCTGCTGCGCAAGGGCGAGCCGGAGCAGGTGGTCAAGGTGTTCCGGGATGAAATGGACGCGAATCTCATCTATGTGGACGCCGTGGACCGCTTCCTTGACAAGCTGGCCGGTGTTTCCGACCCCGAAACCAAGCGCAAAATCATCGGCAAGGAGTTCATCGAGGTCTTCAACGACGAGGCCAAGAAGCTGGAGGGCATCGATTTCCTGGCTCAGGGCACCATCTACCCCGACATTCTGGAGTCCCACGGCGTGAAGGCCCACCACAACGTAGGCGGCCTGCCCGAGGGTATGAAGTTCGAGCTGGTGGAGCCTGTGAAGCTGCTGTTCAAGGACGAGGTTCGTGTGGTCGGTGAGGCTCTGGGCCTGCCCCACGGCATGGTCTACCGTCAGCCCTTCCCCGGCCCCGGCCTGGGTGTCCGGTGTCTGGGTGCCATCACCCGGGACCGTCTGGAAGCCCTGCGGGAAGCGGACGCTATCCTGCGGGAGGAGTTCGACAAGAATGGTCTTGCCGGCAAGGTCTGGCAGTACTTCATCGCCGTACCCGATCTGAAGAGCGTGGGCGTGAAGGACGGCAAACGCTACGAGGGCTGGCCCGCCATCATCCGCGCGGTGAACACCACCGACGCCATGACCGCCACCATCGAGGAAGTCCCCTATCCCCTGCTGCACCATATTACGAGCCGCATTACTGCCGAGGTGGAGGGCATCAACCGGGTGCTGATGGATCTGACACCCAAGCCTGTGGGTACCATTGAGTGGGAATAATTCCCGCACCTATTTGACAGAATTAAGAACCCGAAAACCCTTGCAAATCAAGGGTTTTCGGGTTTCTTGTTTTACGGAACAATCTTGACTTTGCGGAACATTTGCGGTATCTTTGGGGTATGATTTGCGGAACGATTTCAGCAAAGGAGGATTTGGCTATGAAATATACAACTGTAAATGTTCAGCAACTAACCAACCGAAAAGGCAAACCTTGGCAGGCAAGAGCCAAATATAAAGATGTGTATGGCAAATGGAAAGAAGTAAGTAAAATGCTTCCCGAAGCAAAAGGCAAGAAAGAAGCTATGCGAATAGCTAAAGAATGGTTAGACCAATTAAATGCCGAAGCTGATTTGATGCCAAATGCAGGAAAGGCAAAGACAGTAGATGAAATCTATAAGGAATATCTGCTTCACCAAGTATCAACAGGAGAAATAGAAAGAAGCACCTATAGCAATACCCTGTATTCCTACAGCAAGTATATTAAGCCTTATTTGGGTGACTATGTTTTTGCAACTGTTGATAAGACAGTATTAAGCGGTTGGCTTACTAAGTTATATCAAGCAGGCTATTCGCAGAATACAATACATACCACTTATGCTCGATTGAAAAAAGTATATAATTACTACTACAACAATGGAGAACTATTAAAAGACCCTTTCAAAGGCGTAAAGATGCCTAAAAAGGGAGAAGCAAAGGTTACTCACTTGAACAATGAACAAATGGATAATGTATTATCCGCTGTCTATTTGGATTTTGAACCACAAGACCCAATGTA
>JAXEXE010000123.1:0-5371 GCA_034113565.1 Faecousia sp. | reverse complement strand
ATTCCTTGAATGTGATCTCAGCTGTGCGTGCCATAATGTTGTCCCCCTTTTCGTTCTGGCAACATTATCGCACATCAGCTGTCCAATAAAACGGACTTTTTCAAGACGTTGTGGCTTGCTGAGTTAAGTCGATAAGCATTTCCAGAAATATGAGATGGAGCGTTCAGAAGCGGATGGAGAATGGTACATTCAACACCTGCCGTGCCGCTACAGGATTCCAATTGAGTGAAAACGGATTGGAGATTGCCCCGGAGGAAGCCCCTGTGATTTATGGCATTTTTGCGGATTATCTGCAAGGAAAGAATTCCCGAGAAATCGCGGCGAGACTGAATGCGGAAGCGGCATTGGGCAGGATTTGGAACAGAAAATTGGTTGATTACATCCTTACCAACGAACGCTATGCGGGAAATGCCCTTTTACAGAAAAAATACCGTACAGATTCCTTCCCCAGAAGGAAGAAACCCAACAGGGGAGAACGCCCGATGTATTATGTTCGCAACAGCAATCCGGCGATCATTTCACAGGAGATGTTTGAGCAGGCGGCGCATCTGAGATCGAGCCGCAAAGTTGAGATGGGTGATACCGAAGCCAGAGCATTTTCAAAGAGATTGTACTGTGGATGCTGCGGCAGCCTGTGCAGGTCAAAGAAAACCAATGATGTGTGGTACTGGGTATGCAGGAGGCATGAAGAAGAGAATGCGCAATGCGATATGCCTCCGGTGCCGGAGGATGCAATCTATGCTGCATTCCTGAGATTGTACTATAACCTGAAACATAATCCTGAGGTTCTATCCTTCTACATAATGCAGATGGCAGAGGTTCGGAAACGCCAGATGCTGTGGAGCCCCGCCGCGGTGGAACTGAACAGGGCAATATCCGATATTTTGAGTCAGAGTCACGCTTTGGCCTTGCTGAACAGGCAGGGGCTGGTTGACCCTGATATTTTTATAGCTAAGACCAATCAGCTGGCAGAGCAGCTCCGCAATGCCAAGGGGCAGAAAGAAAAACTCCGGGACATGGAGTACGATCAATCCATCGATACAACCCAGCAGATTCAAGAGGTACTGCTGACAGGGCCGGAGATTTTGGATGCCTTTGATGGGGAGCTGTTCAGCGAGCTGATTGACAGAATCATCGTGCAGAGTAATATCAAAATTCGCTTCCGGCTGAAAAACGGATTGGAGATGCCGGAATCCATTGAAAGGACGGTCAGGTAAGGTGGGAACAAAACGAAAACTGCCCTTCGGCTATAAAATGGAATCGGGGAGGGTGGTAATCGATTCTACGGAGAGAAGCTGGGTGCTGCACCTGTTTTCCAGATACAATATGGGGATCAGCATTCGGGAACTGACGGAATTCATGAATAATACCGCGGTTTCTTACGATCTCGGTAAACCATGGAACAAGAACATGGTTGCCAGAATCCTGGCAGATACCAGATATCTGGGTGACAGCGGATTCCCGGTTTTGATAGACGCAGCCGTTTTTTTGGATGCGGAAGAAAAGCGGAAGAAAAAAGCCCCGCCAGTGCAGAAAACGGATGCACAGACGGTGCTGCGGAGAAAATGCGGATGCAGGATTACACCGCATATTGAACACGAGGTTCTGTATTTACTGAACTGCCTTGCCAGAAATCCGGAGTGGATTGTAACACCGCAGGCGCCGAGGGGGCATTCCCAGCGGCTGGATACGCTGAAAGCTGAATTGGATGAGCTGATCAGCCAGCTGCCGGTGGATGAAAAACGCGCACGGGAGGTTCTGCGGGAAATTGCCGCAGAAATGTATGCGGACATTGATCCCAGAGAGTACGAAACCCAGCGGATGCGAAGGGTATTCCAAAAAGAAGAACCACGCTCTGAATTGGATGCCAATCTGATTGCAATGAACATTTCCTCTGTCCTGGTGGACAGCAATGGAAAGGTAAAGATCAGACTGAAAAACGACCAGATTGTGGAAAGGGGTGAATGAATTGAACGATCTCCAGAGGACAGTAACGGTGATCCCGGCAAAGCCACAGATGAATCAGCTTTTTGTCAAGCGGCAGCTTCGGGTAGCCGCCTACTGCCGGGTTTCCACAGAGGAGGAAGAACAGCAGTCCAGCTATGAAGCCCAGTGTACCTACTACACGGACAAAATTATGACCAATCCAGAGTGGACCATGGCGGGCATTTTTGCCGATGAGGGTATCACAGGCACTTCCACCAAGAGGCGTGATGATTTCAACCGCATGATCCGCAAATGCCGCCAGAAAAAGATCGATCTGATCCTGACAAAGTCCATATCCCGCTTCGCCAGAAACACGCTGGACAGCCTGAAGTATATCCGGGCGCTGAAGGAACTGGGGATTGGCATCATCTTCGAGAAAGAGAATATCAACACACTGGAAATGGACACGGAATTGATCATCACCTTCATGAGCGCTTTTGCCCAGTCGGAAAGTGAATCCATCAGCGCCAACGTCCGGTGGGGAAAACGGCAGGCAATGAAAGAGGGGAAGACATCTGTAAACTTCAAAAAGTTATACGGATATTTTCTGGACAGTGAGGGAAATCCCCGGGTGGATTCGGATAAGGCAGAGGTCATCCGCGGTATCTTTAACCGATACCTGCAAGGCGCCAGCCTGCGCATGATCCGGCAGGAGCTGGAAGCCGCAGGGATACCGAATCCGGCTGGCAGTGAGAAATGGGGGATTGACCAGATTAGAAATATCCTGAGTAATGAAAAATACTGCGGCGACGTCCTGATGCAGAAAACCTTTATACAGGATTGTATCAGCAAGAAAGTTGTGAAGAATACGGGCCAGCTTCCAATGTACCTGATTCAGAATAATCATCCTTCAATTGTCAGCAGGGAAGTATATCAGGCAGTTCAGGCGGAGAAGGCCAGAAGATCGGCAACAGCCAGTCCCTCAACAAAGACATCCTCAACAGGACGCACCTGCTATGCCAGCAAATTTTCCCTATCCGAGCGTCTGGTATGCGGGGAATGCGGCACATTGTACCGAAGGTGTACCTGGAAACGAAATGGGAAAACCAGAATTGTATGGCGCTGCGTGAGCCGATTGGATTACGGTACAAAATACTGTCATCAGTCACCTACGATGGATGAAGAACCGCTTCAGCGGGCAATTATGGCAGCGATCAGTTCCGTTATGGCTCCCAAGGAGAAAATCAATGGGCTGATCACAGACGCGGCATTGGAGGAGACAGGCAAGCTTCCGAATTCCGCCATGACACTGGGAGATACCAATCGAAGGCTGGAGAAGCTGGAAGCGGAGTTTGATACCCTGTTCAATCAATCTGGCGGCATAGATAAGAATGTGGTCAGGTTCAGTCAGATTGCCAATGAGATGGCGTCCCTGAAGGAACAGCGGGAGAGGATATCCGCCCAGCTCCGAAATAACGAAGCAGCACAGAAGCATGTGCATGCAATAGTGGCTGCACTGGATCAGGAGGATCACCGCATAACTCAATGGGATGAAGAAATGATCCGGCAGCTTGTCCATACGGTAAAAGTGATTTCCACGGATCATATCAGAGTATACCTGAATGACGGCACGGAGATTGATCAGACGGTTGGCCCTTGACAGAAGGCGGAATCGTGGTATAATGAACATAGAAAAGGGCACCGCCGATAGACGGTTAGCCCGACAAGTTCAAATTTCTATGCACTAGAAACCGTCACTTGGCCGAGTGGCGGTTTCTGCTTTTTACTCTGATCGTCACAGTCCAGTTGAGAATGTGAAAGGTCAATGTAATTGGCATGGTCATCCCCCCTTTCGGGTGGAGTGACTAACCGCCTACCATTTATTGGCAGTGCCCGATTCCCGAAGGAACCATACATATTCTATCAAATATCAACATATAAGTCAAAACATATTTTCGACAAGCCAACTGCTCACGCGGTTGGCATTTTTGTTTTGGAGGTGCATTTTCAATACAAATGAATTAACCATGGGCAGCCTGTTCGACGGGATTGGCGGCTTTCCTCTGGCGGCACAGCGGTGCGGCATCCGCCCCATGTGGGCCAGTGAGATTGAGCCTTTTCCCGTGGATGTTACAAAGCTGCGGCTCCCCGGCATGATTCATGTGGGGGACATTACGAAGCTGAATGGCGCGGATTTGCCCCCGGTGGATGTCATTACCGGCGGCTCCCCCTGTCAGGATCTCTCGGTCGCCGGAGCGAGAGCCGGGCTTGCCGGTTCCCGTTCCGGGCTTTTTATGGAGCAAACCAGAATTGTAAAGGAGATGAGACATGCAGACTTACAGCGAGGAAGATCAGATGTGCTTGTACGACCTCGGTTTATGGTGTGGGAAAACGTCCCCGGAGCCTTCTCCAGCGGGGAACCGAAGGGGGAGGACTTCCGGATTGTCCTCGAGGAAATTATTCGAATTGTCTTCGATTCCGTATCAGTTCTTTGCTCTAACAACATCCGTGCCGACATATTGCAACAACGAACGTCCGCGATGATCTTTTAGGCCATCCCAGTCAAAGAATGTCTTGCAAACATATTTGACGAGATCGCCATAATGCGCGAGCGAAGCCGGAGAATATAATCTTCACCTCCGGAGGAAGTGAGGCAAACACGCTTGTATTCAGGGGTCTGTCCGATCTCTTTCTGGATAAAGACTTATACAGTGTTGACTGACTGTTCGCAATCGTCGCAAAAGTTTGATAGGAGGAGATTATGCGCAATTTCACAGAATGATACCGGATGGATCTGCCCCACAGGGCTATGCGCATGCTCAGCGCCAATCTTTTCGAGGCGCTGTGTGTTGGTCATGCCCCAAAGAAGCGCCCTATCTACGGGAAGTGATTCCTGACCACCAACGGTTACCTTCGAAATAGCCGATGGCATTCATGAACATATAGGGCGTTCCATTGATGGAGAGCATCCCATCCACTGAGTGGCACATACGGAAAACACTATGCCTGCACTGCATGAAGGGAACACATCGGAACGGTCCCATGATGTTGTATTTTATCGGCGTGAAAGGACCAAACCGGACAGAGCCGTTGGCATGGAGAGCAGGTGTCTGGATGTCCAGGATAATGCCTTCTTTTCCAAACCGATTCCCGGCAATGCTGATCTGATCGTATTTCTTGTGAAAATCAGAGTAAGGTGGACTTTTTGTCCCTGTTCACGACTTGCGTGCCTCTTTGTCACACATCATTGCACTATCGACAATTTCTATGGAAGAAAAACGCGTATGGGGATTGACAAAAATAAACTTGGTCGATTGTAAAATGAAGTTGGACACCTGAAAAAAAAGGAATCCATAGTGACTTCCAATGTGGTAGAATGAAGTTCCCCAACACCATTCACCAGAGGTAATCACTATGGATCACACTCAGTATACCACAAATGGAG
>JAXEXE010000122.1:0-2443 GCA_034113565.1 Faecousia sp. | reverse complement strand
TCCTTGACATTGTTTGCGCAGCCTAAGCGGCTGCGGAAGCCCCAATTTTGGTTGAATCTGACGCTTCAACCAAAACTGTGGCTAAGATGGAACCCGTTTTTTCTACCGCTGGGTGTCCAACTTGAACTTGCAATTTACGTTTCAAAAAGGGCACAGCTTTTTTAGAGAGTTTTCAGAAAATTATCATATGTGAATCAGCCGGGGTTTTTGTGGCGCAGCAGCGCCATAAGAATCCCGGCTTTTTCTTTTTCAAAAAGGGCGCTGCCTCGCAGCACCCTTTCCTCAGCCGTTCTCCTTTTTAGGGAGGACGGCTTTTTTCATTTTCTTAGAACAATATCCCGCGCCTCAAAAAGGGCGCTGGGGGAAATGGAGGTTAAAATTGAAGAATCCGAACAAAGGAAGTTGTAAGCAAAACAGAACCAGACCTGAATACCGTTCCCATACAGGCCCTCCCGCTCAGACGGAGAAACCTGTCTGTACAGCCACCCCACTGTGCGAGGGGTGCCCCTTTCCCGGACATGGTTTTCTTTGTCAGGGCGTGGACGGTGAGTGTATGCGCACACGACTGATGAAACTATCCGAGAAGGAGGACACCAAATGATTACACCATTTCCCAGCCGTGGACAGGTGGAATTCATCCGGAGCTGCTATCCAGCCGGCACGAGAATTGTATTGAGCAGTATGAATGACCCCTATGCCCCGGTAGAACCTGGAACGCGAGGCAACGTTCGGTATGTGGACGATGCCGGTCAGATCGGTGTTGCCTGGGACAACGGACGCAGCTTGTCGCTGATCCCCGGCGAGGACAGCTTCCGAAAACTGACCCAGCAGGAGATCGCCCAGGAACAAGGGATGAAAATGGAGGAGATGATGCTGTGAGTATACGGACAATCTCGACGGAGCAGCTCCGCCGTATGGGAGATCAGGAGGGCTTGATTCTTCAAGGCTGCAGCGGCGATCCTCAGGAATGGCTGGATGGTATCAATGAGATTCTGACAAACGAAGGCATCCTCAAAAAGGGTGCCGGATTTGAGGACGCCTATACCTTCCGGCATGATGGGCTGACCTGTATGCTGTTTCCCTTCAAGCAGGATATGGAGCTGGATATGGGAAAGCTTGCCGTATGGCGGTTGGCTACCCATTCTACCTTCGGCGGCACATGGCTGTCGGACTACGTTCCCAATCGTCTCGGCGGTTTTGTGCAGGTTCAGGAAACAAAAGCGGAGCCTGCGCAGGTCAAGCCGGATTGTCCCCTCATAGGGACTGACGGCAATATCTTTCATCTCATTGGCAAAGCCTCGGAGACGCTGCGAAAGAATGGGATGCAGGAACAGGCGGAGGAGATGCGTAACAGAATTTTCCAATGCCAGAGCTATGATTCCGCACTGAGTATCATCGGGGATTATGTAAATATCACCTCTGCCCATCAGGAAGAATGTATGGACATGGAAATGGAGTAAGGCCATTATGGAATCCGGGAGGAAACCATAATGGCCTTTTTTGCGTTCTTCGGAAAGAATCAGTCCCACATATGCCTGAGCAGGTAGGATTCCAGATCGTAGTCATATTTGAACCGAACGCCCGTAATGGACTCGCCGCTGAGAATGGCGGTGTATGCCTTCTGATGAATCTCGTTCTGCTCCCGGTCACCAACAAACAGATTGTCCGAGATCATCAGGGCGAAAGCGGCGTCCGGGTACTTTGCTTCCAGCTCCGGGACGCTTTCCGGGGCGGCGTGGCGCAGGGCGTTCAAGCCGGGAATGCTGTTAAAGGCGGCTTCCTGCTGCCTGAGCAGCTCCTGACGGGTGTGGCAAATGGCAGTGCTCATTTTGAATCTCTCCTTTTTCTGTACGCACTGGGTGAAATGATACCACAAAAGAAGTGGAAGAAAAAGACTTGACTTTTTTCAAATCCTTGTTCCCGGAGATTCTACCAAAGGTACAGTCCAATAAACCGGGAATGAATCAAACAAATATTTGCAAACCTTGAAGGGAGGTGATGTCCATGAAAAATCGACGTAATTGTAAGGATAGGTGTTCCAAAGACAGGAAGAATATTAACCCCAACGGCCGATACAGCAGCCTGACCCCAGGCACTGTACCGGCCGTTTCTATTTGGATTGGAGCGTGAGATAACCTATCAGAACCCCTATAACCCGCATCGGCAACAAGACGAACCTGCTGCCGATCATCCTGCCCGTGTTCCCCAAGGAATTCGGGCGCTACATCGAAATCTTCGGCGGCAGCGGCGCTGTGCTTCTGGGCAAAGAGCCAAGCAAGTTCGAGGTGTACAACGACATCGAGGGCGAGTTGGTGAATTTCTTCCGAGTGGTGAAGAACCGCCCTGCTGAGCTGCTGCTGGAGCTGGACTTGCTTGGTTACTTTATTTCCTGCTCAATGTTGTCAAAGAGATCGTCATCGAAGAACTGCCGCAGGGTGATTCC
>JAXEXE010000121.1:0-11950 GCA_034113565.1 Faecousia sp. | reverse complement strand
GCATGGCAAACGTGGAAACCATGCTGGGCTGCGGGTACAATATTTACTACGCGTTTTTAGTCAAATGCCAGCGGTTTGTAAATCTGTTTGGAAAGCCGCTGATGACCCCCATGCTGGTGGGGGAATATAAAGAAAGCTGAGATGTTTCGAATGAAGAAAGTTATCATCATCGGAGCAGGCGTTTCTTGCCAGTCCGCTTCCCGCTTTTCGTGCGCTGGCTGCTCTGACCCAACTGGTCTGGGACCCTCTGGCGTGCAGTACCACCATTTCAGTGCCCTACTGCCCTGCCGTGATTACCGACAGTATCGGAACCGCTGTGAAAGACAACGCCCAGCTTATTAAGGTGCTCACTTATTTCAGTGATTCCGTAGAATCCTTTTATCTGTACCTGTTAACATGGAACATCGGTACGATGATTCTGATCGCCATGTTCGCCGCTGTGGCAAACGTTGGCCGGGGCAAGCTGGGCCGGGCATTTATGATCTTTCCCATGCTCATTTACGATTTCGGCACCATGCTCCTGCTCACCGGAGGCGATTTCCGCTTCTTCCACTTCAATTTTGTCATCATCATTCCGCTTCTCTATCTGATTCTATCCGGGAGTAAAAACCATGAAACAGTTTCTTGATAAGTATATGGGCGGCCTGTTCGGCTACCTGATCGTGGGCGGTCTGGCTACCATCGTGGAATGGGCCGGTTTCTGGCTGTTCTCCGAAAAACTCTCCATCGAGTATCTGCTGGCGACCGCGCTGGCCTTCGCCATCTCCACCTTTGCCAACTGGCTGTTCGGCAGGCTGCTGGTATTCCGGGGGAAGCAGCAGCAGTCCCTTCTGCGGGAAATTCTTTCCGTATATCTTGCCAGCATTGTGGGACTGCTGCTCAATCTGCTCATTATGTTCCTGCTGGTGCAGCTTTTGGGTGTGGAAAAAATGATTGCGAAGATGGCCGCCACGGTTCTGGTGTTCACGTACAATTATCTGGTCAGGAAGCTGATTATCTACCGGAAATAGGCCTGCCGGCCATATCTTAACGAAAATTTAATGAAATCCGGGACAATCCTCCATTGCAAACGGTTTTTCCCTATGCTACAATAGGGGAAATTCGATGTAGGAGTATTGTATGCTGCTCAAATACCTGTCCTGTTTCTTTATCTCCATGGTGCCGCTGGTGGAGCTTCGGCTGGCGGTTCCCATGGCTGTCTCTATGGGACTTAGCTACTGGCCCTCGCTGGTGGTGTGCGTGATCGGGAACCTGCTGCCCGTTCCCTTTATTTATTTCTTCGCCAGGAAAGTGCTGGAATGGGGAAAAGACAAGAAATATATCGGCAGCTTTTTCAACTGGTGCCTGCGAAAGGGCGAATCCGGCGGGCATAAGCTGACCCAGCGGGCCGGACGGACCGGCTCCTTTCTGGCCCTGATGCTCTTCGTGGGCATTCCCCTGCCGGGCACCGGCGCGTGGACGGGAACGCTGGCTGCCAGCTTCCTGGATATGGGCATCAAAACCACCTCCCTCGCCGTATCCAGCGGGGTGGTTCTGGCAGGAATCATTATGGGCGTCGTCAGTCTGACCGGCGTTCATGTATTTGGGCTTTAATCAGGAGGTAAGAAATATGTCTGATTGTCTGTTTTGTAAAATCATCGCCGGGGAAATCCCCTCCACCAAGGTCTACGAGGACGAAACCGTCTTCGCCTTCCGGGATATCAACCCACAGGCCCCCACCCATGTGCTGGTGGTACCCAAGGCGCACATTGCGGACTGCAATGGCGTGACCGCCGAAAACAGCGCAGTGGTTGCCCATATTTTTGAGGTCATCCCGAAAATTGCCCAGGCGGAAGGTCTGACGGGCGGCTACCGGGTGGTCAGCAACTGCGGCGCCGACGCGGGCCAGACGGTCCAGCACCTGCACTTCCACATTCTCGGCGGCAAGCAGCTGACTCTGGAAATGGCGTAAACTGCATAGTAAGTGAGGGGTCAGGCGCTTGCCTGACCCCTCATTGTTACTCTATATTTGTCATAAGGGCAAAAAAGGAAGCTCCGGCTCAACTGGCAAGCACTGACGGCGAGAGATTTTGGTTTCCCGGAAAGTTTGGAAAACAGAGGAATACTTTGTGTATTTCCTGTTTTTCAAACTGCACCGGGAGAGCAAAAGATCCGTCGTTCAGTCGCAGACAGTTGGGCCGGAGTTTCCTTCAATTATTTTGTGCCAAAGATCCGGTCGCCGGCGTCGCCAAGGCCGGGAACGATGTAGGCATTCGCATTCAGCTTCTCGTCCATGGCGGCAAGGTAGATGTCCACGTCGGGATGGGCCGCGGTGACAGCCTTCACGCCCTCGGGGCAGCCGATTATGTTCATCATGATGATCTGCTTGCAGCCGTGCTGCTTCAGGAAATCAATGGCGGCGATGGCGCTGCCGCCGGTTGCCAGCATGGGGTCCACCACGAAGACCTGACGGTTGCCGATGTCATCGGGCAGCTTGCAGTAGTATTCCACAGGCTTGTGGGTCTCGGGGTCCCGGTACAGGCCGATGTGACCGATTTTCGCGGAGGGAATCAGGCCCACCATGCTGTCCACCATGCCCAGACCCGCGCGGAGAATGGGGACGATGGCCATTTTCTTACCCGCCAGCATACGGCAGGTCGCGGTGGTGATGGGGGTCTCCACCTGCACCTCCTTGGTAGGCAGGTTCCGGGTGGCTTCGTAGCACATCAGGCCGGCGATTTCGCCCACCAGCTCCCGGAATTCCTTGACGGGGGTGTCCTTGCTGCGCAGAATTGCCAGCTTGTGCTGAATCAGGGGATGATCGAGGACATAAACGTTTGCCATGGTATCTTTCTCCTTTATTCCGTTATTTCAACTTTTTTCATGCGTTCCGCACGTTCCCGCTCCGCCTGAGACAGCCGCAGATAATTGGGGGTCAGGGCGTTGGCATCGCCCGGGTCGCCCGCCTCCGCCTGTTTCTGCGCCGCCAGCGCCACGCCAACCGCCCGCTGGTGCATCCGGTGCTCCGGCGGCAGTACCAGATTGGGAACGCTCTCCAACAATGTATTATAACACAGATTGCTGCCATCGCCAACCAAAAAAATGGGTTCTTTCAAACTTTTTAATTCCGCGCCCAGTTCGGCAAGGGAGATGGCCCGGTCTTCGGTGACCCGTTCCGGCGTTCCGTGGTTTACATAAAACAGCGCGTTGTAAACCTGACTTCTCCGGGCGTCCATACAGGGGCAGACGTAGCCCTGATACGCGCCCAAACTGCGCACCATGGCTTCCAGCGTGGACACGCCGTAGCAGGGAATCTCCTGGCCCCAGGCAAAGCCCTTGGCGGCGGCCACGCCGATGCGCACGCCGGTAAAGGAGCCGGGGCCTGCCGCCACGGCGACAGCGGTCACATCCTCCACGGTCTTTCCGCACTGAGACAGCAGATTTTCCGCCATGACCATCAGGGTCTGGCTGTGGGTCAGGCCGGTGTTCTGATAGCTTTCCCCCAGCAGCTTTCCATCCTCCAGCAGGGCTGCGGAGGCCGCTTTCGCGCTGGTCTCAAAGGCTAAAATCAGCAAATTTTTCTCCCCCCTCGATGGTGATGCGCCGGGTATTCTCTCCCAGCTTTTCGATGGTCACGGTAATTGCTTCCTCCATGGCCTCCGCCACGTTCTCGCTCCACTCTACGGCGCAGACCCCGCCCCGGTCCAGATAGTCCTCCCAGCCGATGTCCCACAGGTCGTCGGCGCAGCGCAGGCGGTACATATCGAAGTGGAACAGGGGCAGCCGCCCGCCTAAGTATTCATTGACAATGGTATAAGTCGGGCTGGTGACCATCTCGTCACAGCCCAGCCCCCGGGCCAGGCCCCGGGTGAAGGCGGTCTTCCCTGCCCCCAGGTCCCCCCGGTAGGCAATGACGGTTCCCGGCCCCAGCTTCGCCGCCAGCGCCGCCCCGAGGGTTTCCGTTTCCGCAGGGGAATTGGTAATGTACTCCATAACATTTACCTCGCGTTTTTCAACTTCTCCGCCTGATCGGCTGTGGCGAGGGCGTTGATGATTTCATCTAAATCGCCGTCCATAACGGAGTCGATGCGGTACAGCGTCAGATTCACCCGGTGGTCGGTGACCCGGCCCTGGGGGAAATTGTAGGTGCGGATGCGCTCGTTGCGCATGCCCGTGCCCACCTGCGACCGGCGCAGGCCCGTGACCTCGCTGCTAAGCTTCTCCTGCTCCATTTCGTAGAGCTTGGAGGCCAGCATCCGCATACATTTTTCACGGTTCTGCACCTGAGAGCGCTCCTCCTGACAGGCTACCACGATGCCTGTGGGCTTGTGAATCAGCCGGACGGCAGAGCTGGTCTTGTTGACGTGCTGACCGCCGGCGCCGCTGGCACGGTAAACCTGCATTTCGATGTCGGCGGGACTCAACTGCACGTCCACTTCTTCCATCTCCGGCAGCACCGCCACGGTGGCGGTGGAGGTATGCACCCGGCCCCCGGACTCGGTCTCCGGCACCCGCTGGACCCGATGGACGCCGGACTCGTACTTCATCCGGGAGTAGGCCCCCCGTCCGTTAATGACGAAGTCCGCCTCCTTCACGCCCCCCAGTTCCGTCTCATTATAATTGAGCAGCTCCACGCTCCAGCCCATTTTTGCCGCGTACATGGAGTACATCCGGAACAGGCTGTGGGCAAACAGGGCGCTTTCCTCGCCGCCCACGCCGCCCCGAATCTCCACAATCACGTTTTTTTCGTCGTTGGGATCTTTGGGAAGCAGCAGAATTTGCAGTTTTTCGTATAATGCTTCCTTCGTGGCCTTGGCCTGTGCATAGGTTTCCTGACACAGCTCCTTCATTTCCGGATCCGCCATCAGCTCCTGGGCCTCCGCCATGTCGGTTTCCGCCTGCCGGTAGGCCTGATAGCACTCAACAATCGGCTCCAGGTCGTTCTTTTCCCGCAGCTGCTTCGCCGCCTTCTGAGGGTCGGAATAGAAATCCGGCTGCTCGGAACGGGCGCACAGTTCTTCGTATTTATTGCAGATTGCCTGTAATTTGTTCAGCATTCACTTTTCTCCGTTATTTCGACTTTTTACCAGACATACAACTTTGGGTTCACGGGGATATTATGTACGCCGGAACACGTTGAGCACACAGCTTGCCGTATCTGTCAGCGTCTGCGTCTTACGCAAGCGGTCAGCTCCCGCTTTACTCACCCGGAACAGGTGGGGCGTCATGGCAAACAGGTTCTGCACCTGCGCCCCCTCCACCGTGAAGGAAAACCGGATAGGAACGGATTCCAGCAGGGTGAAACCGGGCAGTTCGGGAACCGTGTCCTTTTCCCGGAAGATCAGTTCGTCATAAATGATCTTCTTCAGCCCCAGCAGGTGATCCTGCGCCGCCAAAACCTGAAAAAACAGGCCGTTTTCCCGCAAAATCCGGTGAAATTCCTCCGGCAGGGTAAGCGCGAACAGGCTGGTCAGCAGTCCCGCAGCTCCATCCTCCACAGGAATCCGGGCCGCTGTGGCGCACAGCCACCGGGCATCCTTGTACTTCCCTGCGGCATAGCGCACCGCGTCCTTGGAAATGTCCAGTCCGGTGAGTTCTGCCCCTACGGCCTTCGCCAGACGGGTGCAGTAGTAGCCTTCTCCGCAGCCCACATCCAATATGGGGCCGGAGGCGCCGTATTTTTCCGCCGCGGCAATCAGCGCTTCGGCGATGGGGGCGTAAAAGCCGCCCTCCAAAAATTCCCGGCGGGACAGCACCTGCTCTTTGGTGTCCCCGGGGTGGGCGGAGTGCCTTTGCTGCACGGTCAGCAGATTCACATACCCCTGCCGGGCGATATCAAAGCTGTGATGCGCCGGACAGGCCAGGCGGTGCTCCTCACGGCACAGGGGTTTTTCGCAAATTGGGCAGATCAGGTTCATATCATAATCCTCCAATAGGATAGTATACCCCATTTTTTATCCGCCGTCAACGGAAGTTTCCGTGTCGGCATCTGTAGGGCTTATGTCATGACCCCGCCCTACGAAAGTGTGGTGGCATTGATGCGAAAGTTTCTTTCAATTTTTCTGAGTTTATCTTTACTGGTTCTGCCCGTCCGGGCGGAGGAAAGCAAGTACGTTGCCCTGACCTTTGATGACGGGCCGTCGGGAAAGTACACCCGCGCTTTGCTGGACGGGCTGTACGACCGGGGCGTCCACGCCACCTTCCTGCTGTGTGGCTACCGGATGAAGGATTATCCCGACCTGACCCGGCGGATTTACGAGGAGGGCCATGAGATTGGATACCACGGCTTCACCCATAAAAGCATGCAGTCCATGAGCCGCCGGGATATCGCGGGTGAGCTGGAAGACTCTCAGGCGCTGCTGCCCGAAGGGTGCCAGCCGGTATTTCTCCGTCCTCCGGGAGGCTGCTGCTCTGACGCCGTGCGGCAGGTGGCTGAGGTGCGGAATCTCGCCATCCTCAGCTGGTCGGTAGACCCCCGGGACTGGGCCACCCACGACACCGCCGCCGTGGAGCGGGCCGTGCTGAAAAATGTGAAGGATGGGGACATTGTGCTTCTGCACGATATGTCCGACAGCTCCGTACAGGCGGCGCTGGACATTGTGGACGTGCTGCTGGATAAGGACTACGAAATCGTCACCGTATCCCGGCTCGTCCGGCTGCGGGGAGTCAAACTCCGCCCCGGGCAGGTATATACGCGTTTTCAAAAAACCAGCTAAATCTCATAAAAAGCTGTTCTTTTCCCGCCCCCGGCTGTTTTCCGGCGGCGGGATTCTTTCTATTTTGTCGAGTTTTGGAAGCCGCCCCATGGAATTGTCATGTAAATTAACCAAAAATCCCCCCGTGGGGGATACGAAAATGAGAAGAATTGTGTGAAAATGCACGATTGACAATCTTGCATGAAATTAGTAAAATAATATCGATACCTTATGTTCTGCATAAGCGTCATTTCGTTCGTCACAAGAATCAATGATTAGGAGGAAATCACTTTGAAGGATTGGGCATCTTTAATCACCATCGAGGAGATGGAAGCTGCCACCAACTCTCTGCTGGAAACCGCGCAGAAGGTTGGCGCCGATACCTGGCAGCAGCGTGTTAAGAACCAGACTCCTCACTGCGGCTTCGGCGAGAGCGGCACCTGCTGCCGTATCTGCTCCATGGGCCCCTGCCGCATCACCAAGAAGGCTCCCCGTGGTATCTGCGGCTGCGATGTGCACGGCATCGTCGCTCGTAACTACCTGCGCTTCACTGCCGGCGGTGCTGCTACGCACTCCGACCACGGCCGTGAAATCTGCCACACCCTGTACCAGACCAAGGAAGGCGGCAACTACACCGTCAAGGACCCCGAGAAGCTGATCCGCATCGCCAAGGAGTGGGGCATCGAGACCGAGGGCAAGGATATCTTCGATCTGGCTCACGAAGTCGCTGAGACCGGTCTGCTGGAGTACGGTAAGCCCTTCGGCACCCAGCGTTTCCTGAAGCGCGCTCCCGAGCACACCCAGCAGCTGTGGCACGACGCCGAGATCGAACCCCGGGCCATCGACCGGGAAGTTTCCCAGTCCATGCACATGACCCACATGGGCTGCTCCTCTCTGCCCGAGGCCCTGATCCGTCAGTCCCTGCGTGCCGGCCTGTCCGACGGCTGGGGCGGCTCCATGATGGGCACCGAGTTCTCCGACGTTCTGTTCGGCACTCCCAAGCCCGTTGACACCACCGCCAACATCGGCGTCATGGAGAAGGACAACGTCAACATCGTCGTTCACGGTCACGATCCCTCCCTGTCCGAGATGATCGTCTACTACGCCAATGATCCCGAAATGATCGCCTACGCCAAGAGCATGGGCGCCAAGGGCATCACCATTTCCGGCGTGTGCTGCACCTCCAACGAGGTCGCCATGCGTCACGGCATCCCCATGGCCGGTAACTACCTGAACCAGGAGAACGTGGTTCTCACCGGCGCCTGCGAAGCCATCGTCGTGGACGTGCAGTGCATCTTCCCCGCCCTGGGCCCCCTGAGCAAGTGCTTCCATACCAAGTTCGTCACCACCTCTCCCATCGCCCGGATTCCCGATTCCGAGTTCATCCGCTTCTCCTCCGCCACTGCCGGTGAGAACGCCAAGGCGATCGTGAAGATGGCCATTGAGAACTTCAAGAACCGTGATCCCGAGCTGGTCAACATCCCCAGCCTCAAGCAGAACGCTCGTGTCGGCTACTCTGTGGAGGCCATCAAGAAGGTTCTGGACGGCGTTGCCAACTCTCAGGTCGACGAGTTCGGCACCACCAAGCCCCTGATCGAGTGCGTCCACTCCGGCGTTCTCCGCGGCGCTGTGGCTATGGTCGGCTGCAACAACCCCAAGGTTCGTCCCGACTCCGCCCACATCGGCCTGATGAAGAAGATGCTGGAGAACGACATCATCGTCATCACCACCGGCTGTGCCGCGCAGGCTGCCGCCAAGTCCGGTCTGATGGATCCCGAGAAGGCCAAGGAGTACTGCGGCGCAGGTCTGAAGCGCGTCTGTGAGCTGGCCGGCATTCCTCCTGTTCTGCACATGGGTTCCTGCGTGGATATCTCCCGTATGATGATCCTGGCCGCCGACATTGCCAAGGATTGGGGTATCAACATTTCCCAGGTTCCTGTCGTGGGCTGCGCTCCCGAATGGATGTCCGAGAAGGCCGTCTCCATCGGCAACTACGTTGTCGCTACCGGTATCGAGACCTTCCTGGGCGTTGATCCCTACTCCAAGGGCTCCGATGAGGTCACCCGCCTGCTGCAGGGCGAGGACGGCGTCAAGGAGTGGGTCGAGGCACGGTTCGTGGTCGAGACCGACATCGACAAGCTGGGCGATAAGATGATCGAGTGCATCGAGGCCAAGCGCGCCGCTCTGGGCATCTGATTTTTGGCATGTCATTGCGAACCAGCCGGCAGACTGGTGTGGTAATCCGTTTCCTTTGCGGATCAGCAAAGGGGCGCGGATTCCCACGTCGGGCTTCCCCCTCCTCGGAATGACAGCAATTTTACTTACGAGGTCTTTTTCCAATGAAAGTAGCGATTACCGGTAAGGGCGGCGTGGGAAAAACCACCCTGTCCTCCACACTGGCCCGGCTCTACGCCGATGAAGGACGCACCGTCCTGGCAGCCGACGTGGACCCCGACGCCAATCTGGGTCTGGCGCTGGGCCTAAGCCAGGAGGAAGTGGACGCCATCGTCCCCATCTCCAAAATGCGCACCCTGGTAGAAGAACGCACCGGCGCTTCCGCCGCCAATAAGTTCTTCAAGCTCAACCCCTATGTGGCTGACATTCCCGACACCTTCTCCAAGGAGATCAACGGCGTGAAGCTGCTGGTCATGGGTACCGTGGACGTGGGCGGCAGCGGCTGCGTCTGTCCGGAGCACGTGATGCTCAAGTCTATTCTGGCCGCCCTGACCTACCGCAAAAATGACGTGGTCATCATGGATATGGAAGCGGGACTGGAGCATCTGGGCCGGGGCACCGCGGGCAACATGGACCAGTTCATCGTGGTCATCGAGCCCGGCGCCCGCAGTGTCCAGACCTACCACAACGTCAAGCGGCTTGCCGCTGACCTTGGGGTCAAGCAGGTGCGGGTGGTAGCCAACAAGGTTCGGGATGCCCGGGATGAGGAGTTTGTCAAATCCGCCATCCCCGCAGAGGATTTTCTGGGCTTCATCCACTACAACCCGGAGATCATGGACGCGGACCGTCAGGGGAAATCACCCTACGATTTCAGCCCCACGGCAATCGAGGAGATCCGGAAGATCAAGGAAATTCTGGATCGTGACGACTGTTAATGGAATAACCAATACGATATAGGAGGAAAAACCGTGACACTTTTTGATAGAGTTTTTGGCGGTAACGACTACAACTACGCCCGCACCGTAGCCGCCATTGATGAAGCAATCGCCGCCAACGGCGAGGGCTGCGCAGTGTCCTTCCCCGGCACCGCCTACAGCCTGCCCTGCTACTATGGCGTCACCGGCGTCAAGATCACCACTCTGGGTGAGATGAAGGCCGCCATGGAAACCATCAAGGGCATGATGACCCGCAACAACCGCCTGCAGGACGCTTTTGACAGCGGCATCGCTTCCGCCCTGTGCGCTGAGTTCCTGGAAGCCCTCAAGTACCTGAACGGTGCTGAGCCCTACGCGGAGCCCGAGATGGGCCACCTGTCCGACGCCTTCGTCCGTAATCTGGGTGTTCCCCTGGTTACCGGCGACATCCCCGGTGTTGCCGTTATCATCGGCGGCGCTGAGGACCCCGCCGAGACCGTGGCGCTGGCCAAGTCCTATCAGGCGCAGGGCATCCTGGTCACTCTGACCGGCGATTCCATCAAGCACTGCTATGACGCCGGCATGAAGCTGGGCGAGAACGTCCGCGTGGTGCCCCTGGGCTATGAGATGCAGTCCGTCATCCACGTGGTTTCCGTGGCTGTCCGTGCTGCCCTGATCTTCGGCAACATCACCCCCGGCGACTTTAAGGCTCTGGCCAAGTACACCATGGATCGTGTCAAGGCCTTCGTCAACGCCTACAAGCCCCTGTCCGACGAGATCGTCTCCTACGGCGCCGGCGCCATCTGCCTGGGCTTCCCCGTTGTTTCCAACGAGACCGAGAATATGTTCCGTGTTCCCAAGTCCCTGATTCAGCAGCTGGACACCTCCAAGTGGAACGCCACCTCTCTGGAGGCTCGTGACATCAAGCTGAAGATCACCAACATCGACATCCCTGTGGCCTTCGCCACCGCCTTCGAGGGCGAAATCATCCGCCGCGGCGATATGCAGGTGGAAGTGGACGGCTCCCGTGTGGACTGCTTCGAGTTGGTTCAGACCAAGGAAGCCGCCGCGGTCGAGGATCACAAGATCGAGGTCATCGGACCCGAGATCGACGAGGTTCCCGTCGGCTCCAAGATTTCCCTTTCCTACACCGTCGAGGTTGCCGGCAAGGCCATGCAGCCCGACTTCGAGTCCGTCATGGAGCGTAAGATTCACTCCTGGATCAACTGCATCGAAGGCGTTATGCACACCGGTCAGCGTGACATGATCCGTATTCGTATCAGCAAGGCTGACTTTGAGGCCGGCTTCAAGTTCAAGCACCTGGGCGAGGTTCTGTACGCCAAGGTCAAGAGCGAGTTCGAGGCCGTTGTGGACAAGTGCCAGGTTCGCATCGTTGTGGATCCCGAGCAGAACGCCAAGCTGCGCGCCGCTGCCAACGAGGTCTTCGACCGTCGTGACGCCCGTCTGGCTTCCATGACCGACGAGTCCGTGGAGCAGTACTACACCTGCATCATGTGCCAGGCCTTCTCTCCCAGCCACGTCTGTATCGTTACCCCCGAGCGTCTGGGTCTGTGCGGCGCCGTGTCCTGGCTGGATGCCAAGGCCACCAAGGAGCTGGATCCCGCCGGTCCCTGCCAGCCCATCCTCAAGGAAGGCTGCATGGACGAGAAGCTGGGCCGCTACACCACTGTGGACGAGGCCGTCAACAAGTACAGCCACGGCGCTCTGGAGCACGTGACTCTGTACTCCCTGTTCCAGGATCCCATGACCTCCTGCGGCTGCTTCGAGTGTATCTGCGGCGTTGAGCCTGTTTCCATGGGCGTTGTCATCACCTGCCGTGAGCACGCCGGTTCCACGCCTCTGGGCATGACCTTCTCCGAGATGGCCTCCATGACCGGCGGCGGCGTGCAGACCCCCGGCTTCATGGGCCACGGCAAGCACTTCATCGCTTCCCACAAGTTCATCGCAGCCGAAGGCGGCCCCGGCCGTATCGTCTGGATGCCCAAGATGCTGAAGGATCAGATGCGGGATCGTCTGGACAAGACTGCCAAGGATATGTACGGCGTGGACAACTTCACCGACATGATTGCCGATGAGACCGTCTGCACCGATGATCCCGAGCAGCTGATGAACTACCTGTCCGAGGTCGGTCACCCCGTCCTGAGCATGGAGCCCTTCGACATGTAA
>JAXEXE010000120.1:0-10835 GCA_034113565.1 Faecousia sp. | reverse complement strand
CCCAGAAACAGATCCGCCCACCGGGGTTTCAGGAGGCTTCTGACCACCATGACGCTCTGCCGGGCAAAGCGCTTCCGGCTGGCAAGCAGATAGCAGGCCACGATCAGTCCGATGAGCATATTGTACAGGAATTTGAAAATCTTCATCAGACTGCTGCCCACACCGCTGACGATGCTGGTCAGGCCGCTGAGATAGGGGTTGATCAGGTTCTTTCCCCAGGTTTCCAGCTGATTGTAAATCGCCTCACTGTTGGTGTCAAACAGTGCCAGAATCCGGGCCACCATTTCCTCGTCGCCGAACCTGTCGGTGGCCCACTGGACAAACCGGTTAATCTTGTCCGGAATGGAAATCCACAGGGTACGGATGCTCTCGTATAGCTGGGGGGCAATCATAATGATCAGGGCGTACACCAGCGCAATGCCGGTCAGCAGACTCAGGGCCACCGCCGCCGGAGGCGCCAGCCTCTTGGCCTTTCCGGACAGGGCAGAGGAAAGCGACTGCTCATAAAAATTGCACATGGGCCGCAGCAGGTATGCCACGATGCCGCCGTAAATAAAGGGTGCCAGAATGTCCCCCAGCCGGTGCACGATGTCGCCGATTCCCTGAAACCGGTAGACCACAAAAAATACCACGATGCTTAAGGCAATTGCCCCAAACAGAGACAGCATCAGATACAGGTATCGCCGTTTATCAGGATCCTTCAAAGGCCTCACCCCTTCTCTTTTTTTACAGTATACCAGCTGCGATTCCGCACAGTATGAACAAAGTGTGAACAATTCCATTCACCCATGGGGAAAAAGTTTACATTTGGAAACCGTCTGACTATCTTGTCAATTTGCCGTCGGCAGGATATAATAATATGAGTTGACAGTTGACAGTTTTGTATTTCAAGTTTTCAACTATCCACTGTCAACTATCAACTCGATTCTCCTCGGAGTGTCTCTTTTCAGGAGGTTCTATTATGTATCCCATGTATTATTATGGCTTCGACTGGACCTATGTGGTTCTGGTGCTGCCCTGCTTGCTGCTGAGCCTGTGGGCCAGCGCCAACGTCAATTCCACCTTTAAAAAATATTCCGGTCAGTTCTCCCGGCGGCATCTCACCGGTGCGGAGGCTGCCCAGCGCGTGCTGTTTGCAAACGGTGTCCGGGATGTGCGCATTGAGCGCGTCAGCGGCAATCTGACCGACCACTATGACCCCCGGGCCAACGTCATCCGCCTGTCGGACGAGGTCTACGGCAGCACCTCCACCGCCGCCATCGGCGTTGCCTGCCACGAGGCGGGTCACGCGGTGCAGTATGCCCAAGAGTACGCTCCCATCAAGCTTCGCGCCGCCATCATTCCCGTGACCAACTTCGGCTCCCAGCTTGCCATGCCCCTGATTCTGCTGGGGCTGGTGCTGTCCGCTTTCGGCTCCATGTCCGATTTTCTCATCTATCTTGGCATTGCCTGCTTCGGCCTGTCGCTGGTGTTCCAGCTGGTGACCCTGCCGGTGGAGTTCAACGCCAGCCGCCGGGCGCTGGCCGCCATTGAGGACGGTCAGCTGCTGACCGATGAGGAACTGACCGGCGCCCGGAAAACCCTCCGTGCCGCCGCTCTGACCTACGTCGCCGCCACCGCCGTGGCACTGTCCCAGCTGCTTCGGCTGCTGACCCTCTTCGGCGGACGCAGAAGAAACGATTGACCCCAACGCAAAAAGAGGCTGGCACCAAGCCAGCCTCTTTCTATACAGAGCGCGAAAAATGGCATTTAGTTGACAGTTGAAAGTTGACAGCGGACAGTTGTGGTATCCCTGCGGGATAAATAAATATAAGCGCAAAGATACGAAATGTGAAAGACTCTTGCTGAAACACCTGTTTTTTCGCCATTATTTTTTCAATTGTCCCAAAGGGACTCCTTAACTGTCAACTTTCAACTCCTACAAATACCAATTTATCTCTCTGCTGCGTCCGGCGGTATTCATGTCGTTTTTTTGCGGATATCCATATGGTACTCGATCAGTCCCGCCTGGGTGTTTTCGATGTTCACCTGATAGCAAAGATCAATGGAACCGCCGTCGGGCACAATGTCATAGAATAAAGAGGTCGTCTGCACCGTCATCATCAGCGCGCCAAAGGGCATCTGGTACAGAGAATCATGGGAATAGCCCAGCCGGAATACCATCTCCGACTGTAACTGTCCGGTTCTGCACAGGGTCAGCTGATCCTTCTCCACCCGGAAGGTAGTGGTCACCCCTTCCAGCCCCGTCAGCTCCGTTTCCACATAGCTGATATCCCAGCCGCCGTCCCGGAACTCCATGAACCCTTCCGTGACCAGCTCCAGCTCTTCCGGCTCCTGATCCTCGTAGCGCTGGACGGAGTGCAGAGACAGAATCACCGGCTGCTTCATTGGGCCGCCTCCAGCGCCAGCTTCAGCAGCTCGTCAATGAGCCGGGAATAGGGCATCCCGCTGGCTTCAAACAGCTTGGGGTACATGGAAATGGAGGTAAAGCCGGGAATGGTGTTGATTTCATTGAACACCAGCCGGTCGTCCTCGGTGGCAAAGAAATCCACCCGGCTCAGGCCCTGACAGCCCACGGCCCGGAACACCCGCACTGCCGCTTCCCGAATGCGGTTCTGCAAATCTTCCGGAATCCGGGCGGGGATATAGGCCGTAGAGGTATCGGTGATATACTTGGCGTCGTAATCGTAGAATTCCGCGCCGGAATCAATTTCACCACAGACGGAAGCCACGGGATTCTTATTTCCCAGCACCGCGACTTCAATTTCCTTGCCGCGGATGAACTCCTCCACCAGAATCTTGCTGTCATACTTTCCGGCAGCAGTCAGGGCGGCCTTCAGCTTTTCCCGGTCAGCAGCCTTGGAAACGCCTACGGAGGAGCCGGTTCCGGCGGGCTTGACGAACATGGGATAGGTAAATCTGGCCTCCAGAGCCGCCACGACTGTCTCCATGTTTTCCTCCAACTCCCCGGCGCGCACCAGTTCCCAGGCTGCCTGAGGAATGCCCTCCTTATCGATGACCAGCTTGGTCAGGGTCTTATCCATGGCAACGGCGGAAGCGGACACATGCGGCCCCACATAGGGAATGCCAGCCATCTGAAGAAGGCCCTGCATGGCGCCGTCCTCACCGTTTTCGCCGTGAAGCACCGGAAACACCACATCGATGGGGGTTGCATTTACGGTATTGCCCTCGAAGCGCAGCAGGCCCTGACCCCGGACGGGAGAAATCGCCGCCGGGCAGTTGCCCGGGTGTGTGACCCAGGTTTTGGCGGGCAGCATGGAATAGTCCGTGCCGCCGAAGTAGATCCACTGCCCCGCCTTGGTGATGCCCACGGGCAGGACATGGTATTTTTCCTTGTCAATATGGTTCAGAACGGATTCCGCCGAACGCAGGGAGACCTCATGCTCCGGGCTGATACCGCCGAACAGGATGCAAACCGTTAATTTTCCCATAACTTCACCTCATAATCGGATAAAACTGATATTTTACAATTTTCCACTGGAATTTCCCGGAATCGGTGCTATAATTGAGCCAATCATAACATAAGGAGGGCCGCCATGAACATCGAATTGACTGCCAAAGAGTTCCGCCGTCTGCTGGATCTGGTCTACATCGGCAACTGGGTGCTGAATTCCACCCGGGGCGATGACCGCTTTGCCGACTATGATGATCTGGAAAGCAAGATCTTCGCCCTGTCCCCTGCCCTGTCCGAGGTCTGGAACGGAACCATCGTCCCCTCCCGTGCCTACACCGAGGGCGGCATCCACGAAGCCATCGCCTACTACGAGGACAACGTCTTTTATGAAATTCTCGCCGAGGAGCTGTCCCGGCGGGATATGGATTACCCCGAGATCAACGGAGAGAACTACGACGAGATTGTGGAGCGCATGGACAAATATATGTCGGAATTTGAAGCCTCCGGCGTAGACCATCTGGTGTTGGAGGAATAGCGGAATGTGCCGGGCAACCGGCACATTTTTTTCGGGCCGCAGGGCGGCCAACCAATGCGTTACGCACCCGGGTGGTTAACGTACATCCTTTGGGCCCCTCGACAGGAAGTGCTCAGGAAAGTTGTTCTTTCGTGAAGTAAGTAAAGTATGTCATTGCGAGCCAGTGCGCACACTGGCGTGGCAATCCGTACTTCTTTTTGCACCGGGTACGATATCGTAATGTGAAAAGGGGAACGGATTGCCGCGTCGGGCTTCGCCCTCCTCGCAATGACATGATAATACGATAAGTTCTTCTTTACTTCCCCAGCAGCGCCTCTCCCGCCCGGAAAATGTCGCCGGCGCCCATGGTAATCACCACGTCGCCCTCCCGGACGTTGGCCCGCAGGAACTGCGTCACCTCCGGCAGCGTCTCGCAGAAGACCGCGCCGGGGATTTTTTCCGCCACATCAGCGGAGGAAATCCCGATGGTATTGCGCTCCCGGGCGGCGTAAATCTCCGCCAGCACCAGCACGTCCGCCTTGCTCAGCTCCCGGACGAAATCGTCAAACAGGGCGCTGGTGCGGGAATAAGTATGGGGCTGGAAAGCCAGCACCAGCCGCCTGCCCGGCATGGCGTTTCGCACGGCGGCAAGGGTCGCCGCCACCTCGTCGGGATGGTGGGCATAGTCGTCGTACACATCCGCGCCGTTGTAGGTTCCCTTGAACTCCATGCGGCGGCCCGCGCCGTGGAAGGCCTGAAGGCCCTGGGACACGGTCTCGCCGGGAATGCCCATCATCCATGCAGCTGCCGCTGCCGCCAGGGCGTTCATGGCGTTATGCCGGCCCAGCACCCCCATATCCAGATGGCAGTAGAACTCCCCGTCGCACAGCACGTCAAAGTGCCGCCAGTCCGGGCACATATTGGCGGCGTGGATACGGTTGCCCTCCGCCAGGCCGAAGGAAACGAAGTCGATGCCCTCCATGGCCTTGACCGTGTGGGGATCGTCGCCGTTGGCAACCACGCCGAAGGTGGCCATTTCCGCAAACTGGTGGAAGGACTTCTGGATGTCCGCCAGATCCTTGAAGTAGTCCAGATGGTCCTCCTCCACGTTCAGCACCAGCGCCAGCGTGGGGAAGAAATTCAGGAAGGAATCGCAGTATTCGCAGCTTTCAAGTAATATGGTGTCGCCGTGGCCCACCCGGTGGCTGGCATGGAGCAGCGGCAGGTAGCCGCCGATCATCACCGTGGGGTCCAGATCGGCTTCCATCAGGATGTGTGTCAGCATGGAGGTCGTTGTGGTTTTGCCGTGGGTGCCGGAGACGCAGATGGCGTTCTTGTAGGACTTCATGATCTCGCCCCAGGCCTGTGCCCGCTCAAACACGGGGATGCCGGCGGCACGGGCGGCGGCAATCTCCGGGTTGTCGTTGTGGGCGGCAGCGGTGCGGATAATGCAGGAAGCGCCCTGAATATTCTCCGCATGGTGTCCGATGGCAACGGGAATACCCTTCTCCTCCAGTTCTCTGGTGCCGTCGGACGCGCTCATATCAGAGCCGGTAACCTCCATCCCCATGCCCTTGAGCACCAGACCCAGCGGGCGCATGGAAACGCCGCCGATGCCCACCAGATGCACGTGACAGCCGGGTGTGAGATATTTGGCTATTTTTTTATTCTGAAACATAAGAAACCGATCCCCCGCTTGTAATTTGCAAAGCTCACAGCATTATACAATATTTTCTTGAATTTTACAACCTTTATTTCTCCTGATGCCGGTTCCCTCTTGCGAATTTCCCCGGTTTTTGCCGAAGCTCGGAACGATAGCAGGTAAAGATCAGCGCCACGAACACAACCGCGCAGGCAAGCGACAGCTTCCAGCCCAGCGTGAAGGCGGCATTGTGGTAGGTTAGCCGGATGCTGTGGCTTCCCGCCGTCAGCGGCAGGGAAAGCATACAGTCTCCCACCAGTACCGTCTCCACCGGCTTTCCGTCCACGGTTGCCTCCCAGTTTCCGTTCTGGGGGATGGAGGTGTACAGAAGGCCGTCCCGGTCGCAGTCAATGGTGCCCTCCACCCGGGTAGCGTTGAAGGCAGAAAGCTTCAGGGTGGACGCGTTCAGCACCTCGTAGCCCTGCCGGAACCGCTCCGGATTCAGAATCGCCGCGCTGACGGTCATGGTGCTGCTTTCGTCCTCGCCGCAGACAATGCGCACATCGATGACGTCGCCGGTCTTCACGTCGCTCACCGCCAGCATCTGGGGCAGGCTGATCTTCTCCTTGTACAGCTCCAGCCCGTTGACGCTGACATAGAACTCATTGCGCTTAGGCAAATCCAGATGGATGCAGGCAAAGCCGTCCCGGTCCGCCGTGAAGCTGTAGGTCAGGTCAGACTTGGCGGCATTGCTTACATATCGGCAGTAGCCGCTGCCGTTTTCCTCGGAAATCTGCACATCGTCCCCATGAATCAGAAGGCTGTCCCCATCCAGCTTATGCCAGACCTCCCCCGTTACCCCCGTAGCGGCGGCAAACAGGTCGTTCTGGAAGGAGAAGGCGTTGCCGGAGGTGGTAAATTCCAGCTGTCCCAGCGACCGCTCCGCCAGGAACCCCAGGGGCAGATACGCCTGATTTTCCAGCAGAACGGTATTACCGAACCGGTTCACTTCCGCAAAATAGGTGCTCTGCTTATCCTTTCCGTCCCGCTCGATCATATATTTCAGGTTCAGGAACAGGTTGGAAACCGGGGAGCTTTCCTCGAACAGATAGCGGTTGTAGGTATTCTTCGCGCCGTAGCCCAGAGCCTGCATGAACAGGGTGGTTTTCACATTGGCGGAGCTGGTGAAGGCGGAAACGCCGTTGTAGTTGTTCAGAGCCCCATCGTTCAGGGTCTGGGAATGGGTCGTCTCCGCCCGGAAGCAGAGGTTATTCTTCTCCCGCTCCTTCATGTAGCGGATGACCGAAGCCGTTTTGTCCGTGCCCTTGGGATAGTCGGAAATACCGGTGCCCGGAAAGTACAGGCCGAAGCAGATCAGATTGGCGATCAGCTCCACGCACACCACCGTCAGCACCAGAGCACTGGAGCGCCGGCGCTGCCGGTTGTTTTCCGCCCGGATGCGGGCCGCTTCCTTTGGATCCGCTTCCTCGGGAATCGGCTCGATGGCATTTCCTGACAGCATCGCCAGCAGGTACAGCACCAGAAACACCAGATTGTAGACAAAGTACAGGGGAAACTCCATTGTTCCGCCGAACAGGGTAAGCTCCACCGTTTTGGTCAGGTCATTGGAGCAGGCCAGAACCCCCGCTGCCAGCAGCGCCGCCGCCAGAATCTGCTTCGTGGAAAACTCCCTGCGCAGCAGCCAGGCCCGGTAGGCCATATACAGCACCACAAAGCTGTACAGAAAGCTGAACCGGTAGGGAATCATGTTGGTGAAGTGGAAGCCGTGCCAGATATAGTCCAGCTGACGGATAATGAAGCTGACGTTGAAGAACGTCAGCAGCACTGCGGCGCAGACCTTATCCCGGGTCTTCACCTGCCGGGCAAGCAGGTACAGCATCATCAAAAACACACTGATAATGCCGCAGTAGACGTTGGGCAGTCCCTCCTTGAAGGTCGGCTCCAGACTGCCGCCCATATTGCCCGCCACCTGCCGCATGGCGTCCAGCAGTCCTAAGAAGGTGTGCTCCTTGGCGATGTTCAGCCGGAAGGAGGTGGGGAATTTGTTCACACTGGACTGGGTAGTCCCCAGAGCGAACAGGGCCGGAACGGTCAGAATCGCCGTCATGCCGATGGCGATGGCGGAAAACAGTCCGATGCGCAGAAGATCGCAGAAGAATTTCTTCCATCCGCCCCAACGGCAGATTTCATAGATAAAGAACAGGAAAAATACAAAAAAGCAGGTGAACAGGCCGATATAGTAGTTGGAAAACACGGAGAAGAACAGGCTCACCGTGTAAAGAACCACCTTTTTATCCCGCAGCAGCTTCACTTCGCCCAGCACCACCAGAGGAAGCAGGGCGAAGGTGTCCAGCCACATGACGTTCCACTGGTAGCCCAGCGCCCAGGCACACAGGCCGTACAGGCCGCCAAACAGAGCGATGGAGAGATCATTCTTGTGGAAGGTTTCTTTCAGAAACAGGGA
Source organism: Faecousia sp. (assembly GCA_034113565.1). Taxonomy (GTDB): domain Bacteria; phylum Bacillota; class Clostridia; order Oscillospirales; family Oscillospiraceae; genus Faecousia. The sequence goes on along the minus strand of JAXEXE010000120.1, from coordinate 2,779 downwards.
AAAGAACAATCCCGCAAGGCCCAGCTTGATGGGCACCAGCAGGGAAAAATAGCCGAGGAGCCATTTTTCCGGCAGCAGCACGCTCACAAGGTTCAGGGGTGACGCCAGATAATAGGCAATCAGCCCCAGATAGTCCATGCCCAGCCCTACACTCCAGGTGTACAGCAGGCCCCTCCCACTTCGCAGCGCGTTGCGGAAGGCCACAAAGAAGGGGTAATACTGGTGGTACATATCGGAATACAGCATGGAATACTTGCCAAAGGGCGCGTAGTGGCTGATGAGCATGACAAACAGCATGCCTACACAGGGGATGGCAAAGCCCAGCGCCGGGTAATTCCATTGCGTGCGTGCCTTAAGTCTCATGAGGTTCCTCCAGAAATGTCAGTGTTTGCCTTCTAGTTTACCACGTTTTTCTGCCGGGGTAAAGCGAAAGAATGTGAATTTTTTGCGGCGAGTCGCCGCTGACAATGCGTTACGGACGCTGGATGATCATCGCACATCCTTTGGGCCCCTCGACCGGTACTGCTCAGATATTTGGAATGCTTTATTTTGCATTTTGCATTCATCATTCTGCATTACAAAAGCGGCCCCGCTTTTTCTGCGGAGCCGCTTTGCTCAGTTGTCCATATCGTCGTCCGGTTCCCCATCCCCGTCGGCGTCGGTGGTCATGATCTCGCCGAAGCGAACCCGGCGCTGAATCTTCATCTCCTCCACCTGCTTGTGGATCAGCTCCTTGACGAACAGGGGGTTTTTGATGTTTTTCAGCACCAGCGTGGGCATGGTTTTGTCGGAGGACATCACCGTGACGGTGCCCACCCCGAACAGACGCTGCCACAGGCTGCGCTGGGTGTCGATGTCCCGGACCCGGTACAGAAGCACCTCGTCGTCTTTGATGTTCAGAAAGCCCTCGGAGACGAACAGCCGGTCGTCGGACAGACTGTAACGGGTGAAGCTCAGCGGCAGACCCAGATGGCGTTTCCGGTCCTTCCACAGACATTCAATGTTGATGGACATAATCGTTCCCTCCCGGTTTTTCTTCTATTTTATTTCGGAAAACCTGGAAAGTCAAGAAAAATCAGAGAATCAGGCAGATGAGCCCTGTTGCGCCCTCGTTGACGATTCTCGTCAGGGTGCTGCGGAATTTGACGCGAACCTCCTCCGGCAGCTGCACCAACTTCGCCGTCAGGCCCTCCTGAATCATGTCGTAGACGGATTTGCCGAAAATATTGCTCTGCCAGAGTTTTTCCGGGTCCTCCCCCGTCAGCCGGTCGATGAGGTCCCGGGACTGCTTTTCGTCGCCCACCATGGGACTGATCTCCGTGTCGATGTCCACCCGCACCATGTGAATCGACGGCGCCCCGGCCTTCAGCTTTACCCCGAAGGCCCCGCCCTTGCGGATGACCTCCGGCTTTTCCAGCTTCATCTCCCCGGCGGCAGGCATGACCACGCCGTAGCCCGTGGCCTTGACGGAGGCCAGCGCGTCGGAGATTTTGTCGTACTCCTGCTTGACCTGCGCCAGCTCCATGAGAAGGGCCAGCAGCTGGGCGTCGCTTTCAATGGGCACCCCGGCCTTGCTGCTGAGAATCTCATAATACAGTGTCTCCGGCAGGGCGATTGCCACACTGACAATGCCCTCCGCCAGATCGATGCCCCGCAGTGTATAGCTCTGCACCTCCGGCAGCTCCTCCAGCGGCGCCAGCGCGGTCTGGGCCTGCCCCAGATTCTGAATCTGCCCGGCCTGCTGCAAAAGGGCCTGATACAGGCTTTCCTTCACCGGGTGGTTCTTTTCCAGCGCGTCCAGCCACCGGGGCAGATACACCCGCAGTTCTGTCATGGGGAAGGTGTAAAGAAGGGAGCGCAGCATTTTCCCGATGCCCTCGGCGTCCAGCGTCTGGCCGTCCACCACCATCGGCTCCACCCCGAATTGCTCCCGGATGTACCGGGCGGTGTCCTGGGCTGCCTGCCCCTCGGGATTCCGGGAGTTGATGACCACGAGGAAGGGCTTTCCCGTCCGGCGCATATCGGTGATGGCCCGGCGTTCGGCCTCCACATAGTCCTCCCGGGGGATGTCGGTAATGGTGCCGTCGGTGGTGACCACAAGGCCGATGGAGCTGTGATCGGCCATGACCTTCTTCGTACCCAGCTCCGCCGCCTGGGTCATGGGGATTTCCTCGTCATACCACGGGGTCGTCACCATCCGGGGCACGCCCTCTTCCTCAGCCCCCACAGCCCCGGGAATCATGTAGCCCACGGAATCGATGAGCCGCACCCGCAGACGGGTAGCGCCGTCGGGGCAGATTTCCACCGCCTCCTCGGGGACAAACTTCGGCTCTGTGGTCATGATGGTCTTTCCGGAGCCGCTCTGGGGCAGCTCATCCCGTGCCCGTTCCTTGCGGTAAGGGTCGGAAATGCCGGGAATCACCAGACTTTCCATGATTCGCTTGACTAAGGTGGACTTGCCTGTGCGCACCGGCCCCACCACCCCAATGTAGATATTGCCCCCGGTTCGGGCGGCGATATCCGCGTAAATATTCTCCATAGCCAGCCTCCTTTACCGGCAGGAGGATGGCTCCTGCCATGGGTTTACCACAGGGTATGTCCGGGGAAGAGGATTTAGAACGAGTGTGGAGAGTGAAGAGTGGAGAGTGGAGACAGGAAGTGGCATTGGTTCGCTTAATTGTTCTATTGCTGACTAAGAAAACATGTCATTGCGAGCCAGTCCGCTTTCCTGGCGTGGCAATCCGTACTCCTTTTCGCAGCAGGTACGTTATCGGAACGT
>JAXEXE010000119.1:0-8067 GCA_034113565.1 Faecousia sp. | reverse complement strand
AACATAGCCGTCAATGGACATTTTTCGGAGAAACGCCGACAGGTTTGAGGTTCCGTACTGTGCCATTTTTTTATGGATCATATCCAGCTCATCCTGCGTAACACGGAACCGCACTTCAATATTTCTTTTGCGGTTGGCCATTTCAGCGTTCCTGTCCCTTCAACTTTGCCGAATGTTTCGGCGGAGTTGCTTTCGGCATTGCTTGCAGCTTTTCCCGAACAGAGGATTTTGCGGGCTTCTCCTGCTGCCGGCAGTATTCCCGCCGGACGGTGCTGAGAAACAGATTGGTCAGTCCCGGATGGCTGTTCACAACAAACTGGGCATTGCGGTCAGCGCCCCATGCGTCTGGATTTTTCTGGATGGGGATGGTTTTCGCCCATGCCTTATTACCGGGGGAAATCCGCCCATCCCAATCTTTCTGCTGGACGGTATTGGCAAGAACATACAGCGTTCTGTCCAGTCCGAAAGCCTCCACTACCTGCGCCGCTGCCTGACTGTCCAGCGAGTTTCCATCGTAATACTCCCGGATCGCCGCTTCGATAGCTTCTTTGCAGGCAATGTTGGCTCGGCTGGATGCCCGGTACTGTTCCAGCTCGCCATGTTCCTGAGCATAGCTGGCAGGATAAGGATACACCGGCGATTCTCTGAGTGCACGGCGCTGTTTTTCCAGAAGCATATCTGCCCTGGATTCCAGACAGTCCCAGATCGTCTCCATATGGTCTGTCTCCCGCTTTTCAAAATCTTGAAACACATCTGCCAGCGGGCTGGGGGATTTCATCAGGGCATCTGCCTGGACATCCGACAGGTCATGGTATTCCAGCGACATCAGAATATCCTCCCGGATGGTGTATTCATAGGCATGGTTCAGGACTTCCTCCGGGGGCTGGCCTTTCAGCCAGTCCCGGAATTTCTCCTGTTCGGCAAACATCTTCTGATACAATGCCGTGTTGCGTTCTTCGTTGGTCATCATCGCACCTCCTCATGGCGTTTCTGCTTTTGGTTGTTTCTGATGGGAACGGGCTGGCTGCGCAGTTTGTCCAGAACCGAGGGACGGGCAGATTTGGCGATGACCTGCTCCGTCTGGCCGCCCTTATTGGCATCCAGATTCAATTCCGCGTCCAGAAAAATCAACCGCGCGGTTTTATCCCGCAGCTCCTCCTCAAAGGGAAATGGCTTGCCCAGCTCTGCTTTTGCCGCTTCCTGCTGGTGATAGGTTTCCTCCAGAGAGGTCTGAAACGCCTGTAAACGCTGGGGCATCTGTGCCAGAGCGTTGTCCAGACGAATCAGGTTGCCTCTGGGGTCGCTGCCCAAGGTTGCCTGATGCCGCAGCCTGCCCTGCATGGTCAGCACATACTTTTTGCCGAAGTCCTCCAAAGTGACGGACATCTGAAAGCCCCGGTATGTACCGACCTCCACCGGGTCAAGCCCCGTAGCTTTCTTAGCCGCCTCGATCAGAGCGGCACCGGCGTTGTCCTTGTCGGTCAGATCGTCAGCCAGCACGGTCATTCCCGCAAAGCCGTCCGTAGGATGAGGGTGGGCTTCCAGCGTTTTCATATCCTCCTGAATTGCCTGGATGCAGCCCTTCAGCTTTTCAATCTGCTCCGGGAAGTGCCGCAGCAGACTATCCTCCAGGCGATACTGCTTGCTCTTGTGGTCGGCCTTCATGATTTTCAGTCGGGAAACCTCCACATCCAAATCCATACGCTCCTTGATCCGGGGATCACCGGCGCACAGGGCCTTGATTTCCGCAAAGGACAGCGCCACCTCATCCACATCATTGCAGGAGCGAACCGGGGATTTGGAGGTCATGATCTGGGAAATGAATTTTTGCTTATTCTCAACGGTCTGCCATAAAAATGCGTCGAAGGTCCCTTCTGTTACATAACGGAACACATGGACTTTCTCATTCTGGTTGCCCTGACGCTCGATTCTGCCTTTGCGCTGTGCCAGATCACCGGGTCGCCAAGGACAATCCAAATCATGGATTGCCACAAGACGATCCTGCACATTGGTGCCCGCGCCCATTTTGGAGGTGCTGCCCAGCAGCACACGCACCTGCCCGGAGCGCACCTTGCCGAACAGCTCCTTTTTCTTGACCTCCGTGCTGGCATCGTGGATAAAGGCAATCTGCTCTGCCGGAACGCCGCCGGCAATCAGTTTAGAGCGAATGTCATCGTAAACGGTGAAGGGAGCATTTTCCTCCGCAAGGAGTGCGGCGGCTTCCAGCGGGTTGCCCGCAATGACAGCCTGTTTCGCTTTCGGCGCAGCCTGGGGTGTGGAAATATCACAGAACACAAGCTGGGTCAGCTTGTCCGCCTTGCCGTCTTTCCAGACTTGCAGAATGTTTTCCACACACAGATTGACCTTGCTGCCCTCCTGATCTGGAAAATCGGGGTTGATAATCCGCTGGTCAAGCCCCAGCTTTCGTCCATCCGAGGTCACCTTCAGCATATTGTCAGTGGAGGGGTCAACACAGCCGGAGTGGATAGCGGCAGCTCGTTCGGAAAGCTCCTGCACCAGTCCTTTCTGTACCTCCGTGGGCTTGGCAACCACATTGTGGTACTCCACCTCCGGGACCGGGAGATGAAGCTGGTCCGCCGTCTTGATGTCCGCAACCTCCTTGAACAGATTCATCAGCTCCGGCAGATTAAAGAACCGGCTGAACCGTGTCCGGGGACGGTAGCCCTTGCCCTCCGGGGCCAGCTCCAAAGCGGTGACGGTTTCTCCGAACCGGGATGCCCAGCAGTCGAAGTGAGTCATGTGCATTTCTTCCAGACGGGCATACTGTAAATACCGCTGCATGGTGTAGAGTTCCGTCATACTGTTGCTGACGGGCGTACCCGTGGCAAAGACCACGCCGCGATTCCCGGTGAGTTCATCCATGTAGCGGCACTTGCCGAACATATCGCTGGATTTCTGCGCATCTGTGGTGGAAAGACCGGCAACATTGCGCATCTTTGTATATAAGAACAAATTTTTGTAATTGTGCGCCTCGTCCACAAACATACGGTCAACGCCCAGTTCTTCAAAGGTCACAACATCGTCTTTCTTATCGTCAGCCCGCAGCTTCTCCAATCGGGATTCCAAACCGCGCTTGGTACGCTCCAGCTCCTTGACGGTGAATTTCTCACCTCCGCTTTCCTTCAGCTCCGAAATGCCCATGGTGATCTCCGCAATCTGATCCTGCAGAAGCCGCTCCTGCCGCTGTTTGCTGATGGGGATTTTCTCAAACTGGCTGTGACCGATGATAACCGCGTCATAGTCGCCGGTGGCAATCCGGGCGCAGAACTTTTTCCGGTTTTTCGTTTCGAAATCCCGCTGCTTGGTGACCAGGATATTGGCTGAGGGGTACAGCCGTAGAAATTCCGATGCCCACTGTTCTGTTAAGTGGTTGGGAACCACAAAGATGGACTTCTGACACAGTCCCAGCCGCTTGCTTTCCATGGCGGCGGCAACCATTTCAAAGGTCTTGCCCGCGCCCACTTCGTGGGCAAGCAATGTATTCCCGCCGTAAAGCACATGGGCGATGGCGTTGCGCTGGTGTTCCCGGAGGGTGATTTCCGGGTTCATGCCCGCAAAGACGATGTGACTGCCGCCGTATTCCCGTGGGCGGATGCTGTTCATTTCCTCGTTGTACTGCCGGACCAGCGCCTGACGGCGTTTCGGGTCTGCCCAAATCCAGTCCTTGAACGCATCCCGGATGAGCTGCTGCTTCTGCGCCGCCAGCGTGGTTTCCTTGGCGTTCAGCACCCGCTTTTTCTTTCCGTCCGCGTCCTCAATGGTGTCAAACACCTGGACATCCCGGAGGTTCAGAGAATCCTCCAGAATTTCATAGGCACTGACACAATCTGTGCCGTAGGTGTTCCATGCGGCGACATCGTTGTAGGAAATCCGGGTTTTGTTGCTGATGCTCCATGCGGCGGTATAGGGTGAATACTGTACATCCATGGAATAGCGCAGATAGTGGGGCGTGTCGAAGGTTTCAAACATGAACTGCTTGATGTAGGACTTGTCAATCCAGGTTGCGCCCAGACGAACCTCGATTTCCGAAGCGTCCAAATCCTTGGGCTGTGCTGCCCGCAGCGCTTCCACATTGACCTGATAGGATGGATTCTCCGCCGCAGCCGCTTCCGCCTGCCGGAGCTTCTGCCGCACATTGCCGGACAGATACTCGTCCGCCGTTACCCAGCCAGCGTGATCTTCCAAAGGCCCCAGCGTGGGATCATGGAAGATAACGCCCCGGAGATCGGCGGTCAGTTCCTCGACGGGCTTCTTGGACAGAGAGGACATAAACCCCAGATCTACGCAGGCCCGCTCCGCAATGGAGATTGTCAGGGCTTCACTGGCAGTATCCACAGAGGTGACTACCCGGTGGGGCTGAATGGTGCGTTTGGTGAACATATCCGCTTTGCGCTGGAAGTTACCGTCATCGTCCATGACTTCCAGCGCGCACAGGAGGAAATAGGAGGAATCGTCGGAGAATGCCAGCTTGTTGCCCCGGCTGTTGATAAGCCCATACTTTTCTGTGAAGCTGTCATAGAGCCGATTCAGCTCCGCCTGCTTCTCCTGAATGGCAGAATCCGGGATGGTTTCATCCATCTGGAGGTCAATCAGTTCATGGACGCAGGTGCTGAGCGTCAGCATTCCCTTGATACGCTCCTTGGCGGTGGCATTCAAATCGGGTCTGACCATGATGCTGTTTTCCCGGAAGTAAACCTCACCGTCCACAAGGGTATAGGAGAAGTTCTTCACATCCGGGTCAGCCGGGAGGGTGTTCTGAATAGCTTCGCCCTCGCCCAGATCGGGCAGCTCCGCTTCCTGATAGGTTCCCTGGATATGTCGCACCGCTTCATGGAGCTGGTCGGCAAGGGAAATGTCCTCCAACGGCTCCACGGTGTAATCCATTCCGTGAGCGGTGCTTTCGGAGCTGTTTCTGCCCATGACCATTTCCGGGTGGTCGAGGAAATAGCTGTTGATGGCGTAGCCGTCCTCCGTCTGACCCAGATGCACCCAGTCAGGGTCAGCGTCGTCGCGGACTTCGTATCCCTCGCTTCCGGGCAAGCCCGAAAGCTCACTCACTCCGTCGCTCCTCCTTTCCCCAGCGAATCTTTGATTCGCCGGGGTCCCCAAAACAATGGGGCGGTCCCGCTTTTGCAGGAAGATAATGTCCGACACTACCTCCGTTCCGGCGTTGGCTTTGAAAGCGGTATTGGGGAGCCGGATGGCACCCAGCAGATCGGCTCTCTGGGCAAGATACCGGCGCACGGTGGAATCCTTGGCATCCAGGGTATAGCGGCTGGTGACGAAGGCCACCACACCGCCGGGACGCACCTGATCCAGCGCCTTTGCGAAGAAGTAGTTGTGGATGTTGAAGCCCAGCTTGTTGTAGGCGGGATCATTGACTTTGTACTGACCAAAGGGAACATTGCCCACAGCGAGATCGAAGAAGTCCCGGTGGTCTGTGGTTTCAAAGCCTGACACGGTGATATTCGCCTTGGGATAAAGCTGCTTGGCAATCCTGCCGGTGATGGAATCCAGCTCCACACCGTACAGGCGGCTGTTTTGCATCTGCTCCGGGAGCATACCGAAGAAGTTGCCAACGCCCATGGACGGCTCCAGAATGTTGCCGGTCTGGAAGCCCATGTTGCCAACCGCTTCATAGATTGCCCGGATGACCGTGGGGCTGGTGTAGTGGGCGTTCAGGGTGGAAGCGCGGGCGGCTTCATATTCTGCCGGGGTCAGGGCGTTTTTCAGCTCCTGATACTCAGATGCCCAGCCGGACTTGCTGTCATCAAAGGCATCCGGCAGACCGCCCCAGCCCACATACCGGGATAAAATCTCCTGCTCCTCTTTTGTTGCCTGCCTGCCCTCGGATTCAATGGCTTTCAGGGTGGTGATGGCATCCATATTCCTGCGGAATTTGACCTTGGCACCGCCCATGCCCAAATCCTCGTCCGTAATTCGGAAGTTTTCGGCGCTGGGGATGGGGGTATCACGGGGCGGTTCCGGCTTCTCTGTGCGGAGGGTTTGCACCACAATGTCATAAGGAAGATTATTCTTTTCCCCGGGGTAAACTGCCACGGTTTCGGTGGATATTTCTGGCTGAACAGGCTGGTTTTCCTGTTCCTCGATATACCGTCTGACAAAGGAAATGGGTTCCGTGCGGAAGATGGGGAAGCCGGTGGAATTGGCAAAGGTGATGTCCTGAAAATTGACGGAGCCGAAATCCAGATTCACCCGGTCAACAAGGAAGGTTCTGCCCTCTATTTCAAAGGTGGATTCACCGGGAATCAGGTGATCCCTGGCAAATTCCTCGTCAGAAATCCGCTGGGCATCCGCTTCTGCCTGCCGGACAATGGGGGCTGCGTCCAGTTTGTCCCCATCCACAACCTCGCCGTTCACAATGCCATGTTCCGCAAGCTGTTCCCGAATGGCAGCAGGGTCAATATCGTCAAGGCGGTCATATTCTTCTTCCGTATAGAATTTATCCGCCTTGATAAGCTGGGCAATCCGGCGCTGCACTTTTGCCCAAGGCAGCACCGTTTCGGTATCCACACCGGTAACTGTAATCCGCAGAGGCTGACTGAGGTCTGCGCCATATTCCTCTGCAAGCCATGCGGCGGTGTCCCGCTCCCGGCTGTGGGCTTCCATATAGCGGACCACAGCGTGTTTGCTGTCGATGCTGCCATTCCATTTCTGTAAGGCTTCATCAATGTCTGATTGTGTAATCTCCCGGCGAGGGGGTTCTGGATTCAGCTTTCCCATGGAATAACTGTTTCGCTGACCGTCCTCACCAACGGCGGCAATGGTCACATGGAACCGATCACGCAGCTTTTGAGTAGCTTCTTCCAACAGATGTGCCGGGATGCCGCACATATCCACCCTGCCGCCGGTAGGGATTGGGCGAGTGCCGAGGTGCAAATCCAGAACAGGGGCGGCTTGTTTGGCATCCTCGCCGTAGATTTCAAAGAAATCCCCGACCTGATACAGCACGATATCCTCCGGGTGGGCGGACTTGATCTCGTTGTACTCCCAGACAGCAGGCTCCTTTTCCTCCGAAACCGGCGTTGGCTCGGATGTGGGGATTTCCGGGACTTCCTCAACGATTTCACTGTCAATGGCTTCCTCAGAACCATACCGCTGTTCCAGCTCCTCCGGGGGAGCGAACCTCCCGGATTCCATCAGGGCATCGTAATATTTGACAACCTTTGCCCACGGCACTTCAATCCGTGTGCAGTTCGGCTTGTCGTAGCGGATACCCTTGCCGTCAGTCCAGACATGGCTCATAAAGTTATGGGAAAGTGCGTTATTTCCACCGCCAATGCCGTATTCGTTTTTCAGAAAATCCAGCTTTTCCTTTGCGGTGTGGGGTGCCTGGTAGAAAGCGTAAATTCTGGACTTGCTGCCGGAAAAATTGCTGCCGCCGGTCAGATGCTCATTGATTTCGTCCTCGGTGATGAAGCCCTTTGCCGCTGGCAGCTCCGCCATCTCGCTGACATATTCCCGCCGGGGAAGGGTGTATTCCTCCAGCGGGCGAATCAGCTTGCTGGGGGGATACATCTGAAACCGCATCATGCCCTTATCCGCGTTGCAGGCATCCCGGAAGGCATAGACCTGCCGCATAATCGCTTGATAGGATTCCGGCTCAGACAGGAAAACCATCAGCTTTTCCGTCTCCTCCGGGAAGCCGCCCCGGAGGGAGCGGACGATGCTCATATGTCCCGCTTCAATGGCTTTTTCGCTGATATCGTGGGACATATACCAAAGCTGCTCCGCAAGCTGGCGTTTTTCAAAGGTTCCGCACTCTGCCAGCTCCACATTGGTGGCAAACTGCCCCTGTTCCAGCAGCTCACCAACCCGGACAGCCACATCCTCCCAAGAGAGAATCTGAGCGTTTCTGGCATACCGGGCGGCGCTGCCATAGGCCAGGTGCATCCCGTCCTCGGCGTACCATGCGCACACCTTTGTGGTGCCGAATTGCAGGCCGTAACCGCCGTGATAGGTCTTTTCCAGAAAATCCACCAGATCGTCCATTGGCCGCTGTTTGGCGTATTCAATGGCAATCCG
>JAXEXE010000118.1:0-4968 GCA_034113565.1 Faecousia sp. | reverse complement strand
CTCCAAAGCGGTGACGGTTTCACCGAACCGGGATGCCCAGCAGTCGAAGTGGGTCATGTGCATTTCTTCCAGACGGGCATACTGCAAATACCGCTGCATGGTGTATAATTCCGTCATACTGTTGCTGACGGGCGTACCTGTCGCAAAGACCACGCCGCGATTCCCGGTGAGTTCATCCATGTAGCGGCACTTGCCGAACATATCGCTGGACTTTTGGGCATCCGTGGTGGAAAGACCGGCGACATTGCGCATCTTTGTATATAAGAACAAATTTTTGTAATTGTGCGCTTCGTCCACAAACATACGGTCAACGCCCAGTTCTTCAAAGGTCACAACATCGTCTTTCTTATCGTCAGCCCGCAGCTTCTCCAATCGGGACTCCAAACCGCGCTTGGTGCGCTCCAGCTCCTTGACGGTAAATTTCTCGCCGCCGCTTTCCCTCAGCTCCGAAATGCCCATGGTGATCTCCGCAATCTGATCCTGCAGAAGCCGCTCCTGCCGCTGTTTGCTGATGGGAATTTTCTCAAACTGGCTGTGACCGATGATAACCGCGTCATAGTCGCCGGTGGCGATCCGGGCGCAGAACTTTTTGCGGTTTTTCGTTTCAAAGTCCCGCTGCTTGGTCACAAGGATGTTAGCGGAGGGGTACAGCCGGAGAAATTCCGATGCCCACTGTTCTGTTAAGTGGTTGGGAACCACAAATATGGACTTTTGGCACAGTCCCAGCCGCTTGCTTTCCATGGCGGCGGCAACCATTTCAAAGGTTTTGCCCGCGCCCACTTCGTGGGCAAGCAATGTGTTGCCGCCGTAGAGGACATGGGCGATGGCGTTTCGCTGATGCTCCCGGAGGGTGATTTCCGGGTTCATTCCCGCAAAGACGATGTGTCTGCCGTCGTATTCCCGTGGGCGGATGCTGTTCATTTCCTCGTTGTACTGCCGGACCAGCGCCTGACGGCGTTCCGGGTCTGCCCAAATCCAGTCCTTGAACGCATCCCGGATGAGCTGCTGCTTCTGTGCAGCCAGCGTGGTTTCCTTAGCGTTCAGCACCCGCTTTTTCTTACCGTCGGCGTCCTCAATGGTGTCAAACACCTGGACATCCCGGAGATTCAGGGAATCTTCCAGAATTTCATAGGCGCTGACACAATCCGTGCCGTAGGTGTTCCACGCGGCGACATCGTTATAGGAAATCCGGGTTTTGTTGCTGATGCTCCATGCGGCGGTATAGGGAGAATACTGTACATCCATGGAATAGCGCAGATAGCTGGGGGTATCAAAGGTTTCAAACATGAACTGCTTGATGTAGGACCTGTCAATCCAGGTTGCGCCCAGACGCACCTCGATTTCCGAAGCGTCCAAATCCTTGGGCTGAGCCGCCCGCAGAGCCTCCACATTGACCTGATAGGCAGGATTGTCCGCCGCAGCCGCTTCCGCCTGCCGGAGCTTCTGCCGCACATTGCCGGACAGATATTCGTCCGCCGTCACCCAGCCGATGCCGTCCTCTGCATTGCCGAGGGTGGGGTCATGGAAAATCACTCCCCGCAGCTCCGATGCCAGTTCCTTGGCGGTTTTCCCGGTGAGACTGGACATATATTCCATGTTCACCTCTGCTTTTTCCGCAATGGAAAGGGTCAGGGCTTCACTGGCGGTATCCACAGAGGTGACAACCCGGTGGGGCTGGATGGTGCGTTTGGTGAACATATCCGCTTTGCGCTGGAAGTTGCCGTCATCGTCCATGACTTCCAGAGCGCACAGAAGGAAATAGGAGGAATCGTCGGAGAATGCCAGCTTGTTGCCCCGGCTGTTGATAAGCCCGTACTTTTCCGTGAAGCTGTCATAGAGCCGGTTCAGCTCCGCCTGCTTTTCTTGAATGGCAGAATCCGGGATGGTTTCATCCATTTGGAGGTCAATCAGCTCATGGACGCAGGTGCTGAGCGTCAGCATACCCTTGATGCGCTCCTTGGCGGTGGCATTCAGATCGGGTTTGACCATGATGCTGTTTTCCCGGAAGTAAACCTCACCGTCCACAAGGGTATAGGAGAAGTTCTTCACATCCGGGTCAGCCGGGAGGGTGTTCTGAATGGCTTCACCCTCACCCAGATCGGGTAGTTCCGCTTCCTGATAGGTGCCCTGGATATGCCGCACCGCTTCATGGAGCTGGTCGGCAAGGGAAATATCCCCCAGCGGCTCCACGGTGTAGTCCATGCCGTGAGCGGTGCTTTCGGAGCTGTTTCTGCCCATGACCATTTCCGGGTGTTCCAGAAAATAGCTGTTAATGGCGTAGCCGTCCTCCGTCTGCCCCAGATGCACCCAGTCAGGTTCAATCTCAATGGGTCGATCCCGCTTTTGCAGGAAGATAATGTCCGACACCACTTCCGTTCCGGCGTTGGCTTTGAAAGCGTTGTTGGGAAGCCGGATGGCACCCAGCAGGTCGCCTCTCTGGGCAAGATGCCGACGAACGGTGGAATCCTTGGCATCCAGAGTATAGCGGCTGGTGACGAAAGCCACCACACCGCCGGGACGCACCTGATCCAGCGCTTTGGCAAAGAAATAGTTGTGGATATTGAAGCCCAGCTTGTTGTAGGCGGGGTCATTGACCTTGTACTGACCGAAGGGAACATTGCCCACAGCAAGGTCAAAGAAATCCCGGCGGTCTGTGGTTTCAAAGCCAGCCACGGTGATATTCGCCTTGGGATAGAGCTGTCTGGCGATCCGTCCGGTGATGGAATCCAGCTCCACGCCGTACAGACGGCTGTTTTGCATCCCCTTCGGGAGCATACCGAAGAAGTTGCCGATACCCATGGATGGCTCCAGAATGTTGCCGGTCTGGAATCCCATATTGCCCACAGCTTCATAGATCGCCCGGATAACCGTGGGACTGGTGTAGTGGGCATTGAGAGTAGAGGCGCGGGCGGCTTCATATTCTGCCGGAGTTAGGGCTGCTATCAGCTCCTGATATTCCGAAGACCAGCCGGATTTTCCAGAATCAAAGGCATCCGGCAGACCGCCCCAGCCAACATACCGGGACAGAATTTCCTGCTCCTCACGGGTTGCCTGCCTGCCCTCGGATTCAATGGCTTTCAGGGTGGTAATGGCGTCCATATTCCTGCGGAATTTCACCTTGGCACCGCCCACACCCAAATCCTCGTCTGTAATGCGGAAGTTTTCGGCGCTGGGGATGGGGGCATCACGGGGCGGCTCCGGCTGCTCTGTGCGGAGGGTTTGCACCACAATGTCATAGGGAAGGTTATTCTTTTCGCCGGGGTAAACTGCCACGGTTTCGGTGGATATTTCCGGCTGAACAGGTTGGATTTCTTGGTCTGCTTCCTGCTGCTCAATATTCCTTCTGACAAAGGAAATGGGTTCTGTGCGGAAGATGGGAAGGCCAGTGGAATTGGCAAAGGTAATGTCCTGAAAATTGACAGAGCCAAAATCCAGATTTACCCGGTCAACGAGAAAGGTTCTGCCGTCAATCTCAAAGGTGGATTCACCGGGAATCAGGTGATCCCTGGCAAATTCTTCGTCCGAAATCCGCTGTGCATCCGCTTCTGCCTGCCGGACAATGGGAGCGGCGTCCAGCTTGTCCGCATCCACAACCTCGCCGTCCACAATACCGTGTTCCGCAAGCCGTTCCCGGATGGCCACGGGGTCAATATCGTCCAGGCGGTCATATTCTTCTTCCGTATAGAATTTATCCGCCTTGATGAGCTGGGCAATCCGGCGCTGCACCTTTGCCCAGGGCAGCACCACTTCACCGTCAACCCCGGTAACGGCAATCCGCAGAGGCTGGTCGAGATCTGCGCCATACTCATGGGCAAGCCATGCGGCGGTGTCCCGCTCCCGGCTGTGAGCTTCCATATAGCGCACCACAGTGCGTTTGCTGTCGATGCTGCCATTCCATTTCTGTAAGGCTTCATCAATGTCAGCTTGGGTAAGTTCCCGGTGAGCAATAGGCAGCTCCACGGCTGGTACTTCCTGTTCCTTGACCTTGGCAGTCTCCGGGGTTTCTTCGATGGGGTCAGCATCTATTACCGTAGTTGCTTCCTGCTCCTTTTCCTCCGGGGGAGCAAAGCGCCCGGATTCCATCAGGGTATCGTAATATTTGACAACCTTTGCCCACGGCACTTCAATCCGTGTGCAGTTCGGCTTGTCGTAGCGAATGCCTTTTCCGTCAGTCCAGACATGGCTCATAAAATTATGGGAAAGTGCGTTATTTCCGCCGCCAATGCCGTATTCATTTTTCAGGAAATCCAGCTTCTCTTTGGCTGTGTGTGGTGACTGGTAATAGGCATAAATCCGGCCCTTGCTGCCAGAAAAATTGCTGCCGCCTGTCAGATGCTCATTGATCTCGTCCTCGGTGATGAAGCCCTTTGCCGCTGGCAGCTCCGCCATCTCGCTGACATATTCCCGCCGGGGAAGGGTATATTCCTCCAGCGGGTGAATCAGCTTGTTGGGGTGATACATCTGAAACCGCATCATACTCTTATCGGCGTTGCAGGCATCCCGGAAGGCATAGACCTGCCGCATAATCGCTTGATAGGATTCCGGCTCAGACAGGAAAACCATCAGCTTTTCCGTCTCCTCCGGGAAGCCGCCCCGGAGGGAGCGGACGATGCTCATATGCCCGGCTTCCATGGCTTTTTCACTCATGTCGTGGGACATATACCAAAGCTGCTCCGCAAGCTGGCGCTTTTCAAAGGTGCCGCACTCTGCTAGCTCCACATTGGTGGCAAACTGCCCCTGTTCCAGCAGCTCGCCAATCCGGACTGCCACATCCTCCCAAGACAAAATCTGAGCGTTTCTGGCATACCGGGCGGTGCTGCCATAGGACAGGTGCATCCCGTCCTCGGCGTACCATGCGCACACCTTTGTGGTGCCGAATTGCAGGCCGTAACCGCCGTGATAGGTCTTTTCCAGAAAATCCACCAGATCGTCCATTGGCCGCTGTTTGGCGTATTCAATGGCAATCCG
>JAXEXE010000117.1:0-6801 GCA_034113565.1 Faecousia sp. | reverse complement strand
ACATCGTCAAGACCAACGCGTCCATCTCCGGCGCGGAGTGCGGCTGTCAGGCCGAGATCGGCACCGCCTGCTCCATGGCCTCCGCCGCGCTGGCGGAGCTGTTCGAGATGGGCATCGACCAGATCGAATACTCGGCGGAGGTGGCGCTGGAGCACCATCTGGGGCTGACCTGCGACCCCATCTGCGGACTGGTGCAGATTCCCTGCATCGAGCGCAACGCCGTGGCCGCCGTCCGGGCCATGAACGCCTGCAATTTGAGCTATTTTCTCACCGGCTCCCGGAACATCAGCTATGACATGGTATGCCGTGCCATGAAGGAAACCGGCATCCACCTTGACCACCGCTTCCGGGAAACCAGCGAGGGCGGCCTTGCCAAGCTCTACCAGCGCCGCCAGTCAAATTTGAAATCATAAACCGAAAGGAAGATATACAGCATATGAAACTCGGTATCGTTGGTTAAACGAACTTTTCATATTTCAATATTCCTCTATAAACCTCAATAAAACCCATATTTTCGAACTTTTCCGTTACATAAATCCATGTATCTACATATACTTTCATGGCGAATTGGTGCGGAATTGGTGCGGTGTATGGGAAGTCGATATTTGGAAGCGGGTTCATCACGACAGATCAAGAAATATTTTGATGATTTGAAAGGAACCGTATGATGAAGCTGATTCACGCTTTCTTCAACATGGATACCAACACTGTAGAGCTAACCTACAACGATGGCTCTGTCCTCACGATTGACTGTGAGGAAGTGGAAAATGCCTACGATGTTAGAGGCGGGCAGATGGCAGACCTTGACTGGCTGCTTTACAATGCACCAACGGAATACGCAAGCCTGGTACTGTCCGGGGAAATGGAGAACTACCTGAAAGGCTCAGCGCTCCACGGAATAGAAGATTAAATAATTAGCCGGTGTATCGTGATGTGCGATACACCGGCTTTTGTCTTTGCTAGTACAAATGATTCCAGCTTGTTATGTTATAAGCAATACTGTAGCAGTAGCCGCCATACTTGGTGTCCGTTTCCTTGATCGCCTGCTCCGAGCGGTCAAAATATAGATTGATGATCTGATTGTCCTCCATAGCAGGAGTCCTCCTTTTCTCATTTTCTGTGTTTCACCCTAATATACGGAAAAAATCCTTTTGCGTTGCACATTTAGGAATTTTTTTCTGGGTTATTTTTTATCCTGTCGAACTGTCCCTGGAATAGCGGTATTGTCAAGATGAATGGGCTGGTTGCGTACACCGCTCCTCGAGATCACCTCGACCGGCGAAATTGAGCAGTCGTTCCGCTGAAATTGAGCAATGGCGCCGCCCGGATTGAGCAGTGCCACCACTCGGATTGAATATTGACAGACTATGTGGAGGCTCCTTTTACGGTAATGCCGGTTGTGGAGGTTACGCCCCACTTCCTGACGGAGGAAGACGTTCAGCGGGCAGGTAGGGCATTGCTGGGAGATGTGGATTTTTATGAAGCGGAACCACTTATGACCCCGGTATACTCTAAAACGGAGCTTCAAGAAATAATTAACCGCTGGTCTGCCTATGATGGGGAAGGCATCGGATTCGGACTCGATGACTATAATGCTGCAAGAAACCGGTATATTCAAGAATATACCCTTCTCATGGAAACCGCCCCGGAGGAAAATCCCCACAGCCTTTGCACTTGGACCTTTAAGAAGGGGAGCGATTATATATTATCCCCTGATGAGATGGCCACAGCTGATACTTCTGAGGATTGTGATGAAATTCAGACGCGTGCCAAGGTAAATGGGATTCCTTACATATTTCAGGCGGCAACACGAAATAGTACCGATTACAAATTAAATCAGCTCTATCTGGATATTTATGATGGTCCCAGTCCCTATAATTCGGATTTGAGGATTTTCCATGCACAGCTTTGCCGTACACCTGCTCCAACCGAGGCGGATTTGCAGATGCTCCGGGAGGAAGATGTATCTTCTACATCTTAAAGTCAGCCCCATTATGTAACCACATACAAATAAAACATCAGCGTTTTTTCCAATTTGCTTACATAATCGGGAATCCAGGAATGCGAATACAAACGATGCCCCGGACAATTCCGTCCAGGGCATCTGCTCATTTTCACGCAAGATCGCGGCCATTCGTCCTACTTTTCCATCAAGTCTTCCATGGTGCAGCCGAGAACCTTTGAAAGGCGCAGAAGCGTCTCCGCGCTGGCTTTGTTGATATCCTTGTTGCGCTGTTCATACATCTGGATGGAGCGCAGACTGACACCGGACCGCTTGGCCAGCTCTGCCTGTGTGCAGCCGTAAGCAGTGCGAATCCGCTTCAAATTGGTGTCGGCAAAAAACTCCCGCATCCGGGCATCCAGAATGTCGGCAAACTTCGTAATGTCCGCTTCATGAAGGGGATCGTACATTCTCTGTAATTCTTCAAAGGTAACCACCTGGAAGATGTCGCTGTAGCTTCTGCCGGAAAACCATTGATAGTAGGCAACTGCCCAACCAATCCAGTATTCCCGGGAACGGTCAAAGTGCTCCTGGGGCGCAGCATCCGGCACCTTTCCCGTGGTTTCCGCAAGAATCTCCCTCGCCACTTCAATCCCGCTTTTCCCGGAAAGATAGCTCGGCTCTCCATTTTCCAGCCGTTTGCTGATGGTACTGGCGGCAAACAGTTTTACAAAGCTGCTGCCGGGGATATGGCAGGCATTGATCCCATAGTCAAAGGCATCCCCCAGCATGGCTTGGGCGTTACTCAGATAGATTTCTTGGTATGCGTGGGTCATCGTTGCGGATGCCTCCTCTCATGATATCCTGAATATACAGGCCATCGCTTTCTTCCTCCAGCATTTCCAGGTAAGCTCTGTTTGCCTCCTCATCTCTGGCTTTCCGAAGGACATAATATTTCTCTTTCTCCGCCACATCGAAGCCTTCGTACCGCAGCCGTGAGAACGCGAATTGAGACTTAACGACAATCTGCTCTCCCAGCTTTCCCAGGCGCATGGCTCTGGCCAGCTGTTCCACGGAAACTCCGTTGTTCAGAAAGGATTCCGCATAGTCAAAATAGGAATCATCCGCGCGGTAGCCGGTAATCAGGTCATAGGCATTGACATTGACGCCGAAATGGTCGATGAGATACCGTTTGGCTCTGCGGGCCACCGGGGTTTTGATGGAAAAGAGACGATGCTCTACCAATACCGCGATCCAGTTCAAAATGGTGTAGTCCGGGCTGTTCAGATTCAAGATGTTCAGATACTCCGTGTCCAGTGTATAACGGTTGGCGAATCCATTCCGGAGGGAGGACACTGCCCATTCCTTTGCCAGCGCTTCACTTTCCGTGCAGTAGAACCCCAAGCCGAAGTCATTATTCACTCTGCCTTTTCCAAAGGTCGGCTCCTCCACAAGCTGCTCCGAGCCGTGATACAGCGTTATCCATTTCTCCATCGGCTTTTTCTCCAATCCGTTTTCTTTTATTATATCACTATGGTGATATGCGGTCAACCGAAAAATGAATTCTTCCAGCTAGTCAAAGGTTTTCTGAGGCAGCGTTCTGTATGACTTCATTCCGCTGCCCCCTTTCTTTTCGATGGATCGATAGCTTTCCAGATTAAGAAACGCGGCTCTGTTAATTTCAAAACTTGGCATCTCATCCAGATCAATTTCTGCATCGCCAAACAGCTGGCGTAGCTGACACTTTTGGCAACGATGAACTGTCTGTCCATGTCAGTCTTTTTATTGTCTCCCAGAACCAGTCGGATTTTTTCGTAATCCTCGTAGAAGTATTCCTGAAGCAGAGGAATAATGCTGTTCTGAAAAATCTCGCCCTTGCGCAAACGCTTCAGGCTGGGGTATTCGTCATGCCACTCATATTCGCCGGCAACCATACCAATGGCATCAATGGTGGATGCACTGTAACAGGATAGAACGATATCTCCAACCTGCATTTTGTTTATAAATGCGTTCAGCACCACGCGGCCACCGGAAACGGAGAAGTCGGTTTCATCTGTGATATCCTTGCCATAGTTGTCCCATCCGATGCGGATATGATTGTTTTTCAAACATTCCGTCCTGGTAGGATTGTCACCAGTGCCTTCCAGAGAAACCTTCCAAATCGTAGGTGCCTCTCGAATACCATAGAGTATCACATCTATCGCAGGGAGTCCAACACTTCCTGCCAATACTGCGCTTTTTTGTATGGAAGGAGGCGTGAGAAATCTTCTTCAAAGAACCGCTTCTTGATTCCCTGAATCAGGTTTTAGGGAACCTCTGATGAAATCGGCAAGAACTGGTGGCAGAAGATTATTTCTCATATGAAAGTTCTAAAAATGGAGGAATACTGTATGTATTTCCCTTTTTTAGAACTGCACAGATGAGGGAAAAGATTCGCCATCCAGTCGCAGACGATTTATTCAGAGGTTCCTTAGTATAAGCTTCGTTTTTCCAAACCGGTCAGCCGCAAGAGGGCAAGGCAGCATCTGCGTACCGTCAGATTTCCATTCCACACTTTCACATACAGCCGATACCACCAGGTATGCTCACCAAAGGAATGGCCATTCCGAGAAAAAACCAGGGCAACAGCAAGGATTTGTTCATCCTTTACCCGTTCCTCTGGTTTCCACTGGTGATCTCCGCACAGTAAATAGGCTGCCGCACCTTCCGACCGAATGATCCGGTGCAGGACCAATTGACCATCCGATCTTCGATAGAGGACCACATCTCCCGGTTTCAATTGTTTTGCGTCTCTTGAAACGATCTGCACCCAGCTTTTGCCTTCCCGCAACAGCGGCCACATGCTGGTTCCCTTTGGGGACACAATCGCGTATCCCAGCTCCTGCAGACACCGTTCTATATTTCCCGCCGCCATCAATGGATCAACATATGGCAGGCGTCCAGCTCTGACAAAAACGCATCCACGTCTGTCGCCACCTGCTCCGGCTGTGTATCGTATTCCTTGGCTAACCCCGCAATGAGACTGTCTCTGTCGATCTCCTGCCGGAGCATTCTGCAAACCGCTTCCCCGGTATGATTCAGTACGATCATCCCCTGAAAGTCTGTTTCTTCATCAGAAAGCGGCACAAGCACCGCATTTCCATGAATTGTTCGCATAATATGATCGTTTATCAGGCGCATAGCTGTCCCTTTCCGATGGTTACTCAATCGTTGTATTTGTTCCGCCAAACAATTGGTTCAACGCGTTTGCCGCGTAATTCGGCGTTGGGGGTGTTGTGGGTTCTGTGGTTCCCCCTGTCGTTGGATCATCCGATCCCCCACTCGATGTCAGGATCAGATCATTGTCATCAAATCGATAGATTTTCGCCTTCGGCGGTTCATACGCTCTGCCATTTCTATCCATCCCAATCACGCTCCTTTCATCACCGTGTAGGACAGTCTGGCTGCTTCCGGGTCTTCGGTACAGCACAGCTCGTATACATGGGTCTCTGTCACAACCTGTTCCATCATATCCAATAAAAGCGACATGCCGGGGTTGCTTCTGGGACGCCAAGTGTTGTTCAGCAGCAAGGCAAGGGCCTCTGCTCCTGTCACGGGTCGAATCCGGTTTTCCCTGCCCTGCTTTAAAAAACAGATCCCTTTTACCGGAACCCCCCGGTTAACCTGTAAGTCCGTCCTGCCGGAAAAGGGGGTTCCCCATGCGGAAATCTTCCCTTTTTCCGGCCAGATGACCGGCTTATCGTCATTGAGGATATAGCTGTCCGGAAACAGCTTCCGCCACAGGGCTGTGTGGGTGGATTTCCCGGTACCGGAAGGCCCGGAGAACAGGTAGGCTTCCCCTCCGTAAACCACCGCGGAAGCATGGAGGAAAAACCGTCCGTGCCCCAGAATACCCCGGCAGAAGGCCGCGCTGTGGAGAATGTATTCCCGTTCCTCTTCCGAACGTCCAACCATCCGCCAATGGGCTTCATCCTGGGGATTGGGTTTTACGGTCAAAACCGGTTCGCCGGAAGAGAGATAGGATTCGCACTGTTTCGTCAGGCGTCCAAACCTTGGCTCCATTTCGACTTTCAGCCCAGCGATCTCATAGATCATCCTCCGGCCTCCTTCTTACCTGAAAATGCTGTTTTCCGATTACTTCGGATAGTGCGAGTTGGCTCTATAAGCGCTAGCTGCCGTATTGACCACGCCGTTGTCGTTGGTAACCTTCGTTCCCGCTGTGCCGTTGACGGTAATGGTGGCGGTTGCGCCAGGGGCGTAAAGGTTGTCGATGATAAAGCCATAGGTCGTATTGGCCTGTAGGCCGGACGCATCCCAATAGTAGGTCAGGGTCGTCGCCCCGCTGATCTGCTGGATGCTGCCCTTGTTGTAGGTAACGCCGGCGCTGTCTGTCAGGATAGATGTGCCATTGCCGGTGAAGCTCCCAGTGCCGCCCACCTTCACATAGGCAGAGGCGGGTACGGTCACGGTGATCTGGATCGTGCTTACATCGGTCATGGTGTTCAGGGAGTACTTAAAGCCAGTGGAGATGGTGTTGCCGAATTTGCCACCATTTTTTCCGGCTCCCGCATTTCTGCCACTGAATGCGTCAGGACAGGACGTTCCATCTTCTGCCACAAAGGACAGATAGACCGTACTCTCCACCGTGGGGTTGTACACGATCTCAAACCGGGCATAGTAGGTCAGAGTTGTGGCCCCGCTGATCTGCTGGATGCTGCCCTTGTTGTAGATAACGCCGGCGCTGTCTGTCAGGATAGATGTGCCATTGCCGGTGAAGCTCCCAGTGCCGCCCACCTTCACATAGGCAGAGGCGGGTACGGTCACGGTGATCTGGATCGTGCTTACATCGGTCATGGTGT
>JAXEXE010000116.1:0-15464 GCA_034113565.1 Faecousia sp. | reverse complement strand
AATCGCAATACCTGTTTTCTTCATGGTTTACTGGCCTCCTTCCACGGTAGTCATGGGTTCCAACGGCAGCAGCGTCTGCAAATTACCGCCGTCGCCGGTGTTTACGTACAGCTTGACCCCGGGCAGAACCTTGGAAATGGTCTCATAATACATCCGGGAGCGGGTGATGCCGGGATTCTGGGCGTATTCCTCATACATGGCGTTGAACATGGCAACCTGCTCCACGGCTTCGTTGATTCGCTTCTGCTTCAGGTACTCTGCATTCTGAATCAGCTTGTCCGCCTTGGCCTGGGCGTTGGGGATTTGGGCATTCTTATAGGCCTTGGCGTCGTTGATAACGGTTTCTGCCTGCTGCTTGGCGGTTTCCACCGCTTTGAAGGCTTCGATGACCTCCGCCGTGGGCGGCTCTGCGTCCTGAATCTTCACATCCACCAGGGTAAGGCCGATGTTATACTCCTGCAGGATCCGGGTGACCAGCTCCTTGACCTGCATCTGGATGTTCTCCTTGCCGTCTGTGAGCACCGCGTCCACGCTGGAGGAGCCCACCACATTTCGCACCTGACTCTGGATCAGATTCCGTAGAATCAGCTCCGGCTCGTCGGAGGAGAACAGGTACTGCACCGGGTCGGAGATCTTGTACTCCACGAAGAAGTCCACGTTGACGATGTTGTAGTCGCCGGTGATCATGGTGCTCTCGCTGCTGTTAAAGTCACTGCTGCCGCTGGTATAGCCCAGCTCTATCTTCTGGTAGACGTTGGTGCTGACCTTGTAGGCCTGCTGAATACCCAGGGGTAGTTTGAAGTGAATGCCCGCGTCCACCACGTCCGTGACCTTTCCGAAGGTAGTGACCACGGCCTGCTCCTTGTCGTCTACCGTGTACCAGCAGGTGCCGACCGCGCTGATGACGACGAGGGCCAGCAACACGGCCAGGATGGTTTTGCCCGCTCGCTGGAAGCTGGGCTTTTTCTTCTTGGGCTGGGGCGGCGTTTCCGGCGCCCAGTGATAGGTTCCTTTTTCGTCCATTTGATGATCTCCTTTATAATATTGTATATGGGCAGGTGCTGGCCCTCCCCTGCGGTCTGCTTATCGATATGATTATATCTGTTTCCAAGCTGATTATAGCATACCTTTTTCAAACTGCCAACCGGTTTTCACGGTGCTATCGTGAATAATTTGTAAAGCTTTTACCTCCCCTCGGGGTGAAAGCCGGAATTTTACTCTTTACGAACCGCAAAAATTGTTGTACAATACTGGATATCACAATGGGAGGTGCGGGCTGTGTATTGTCTCAGGTGCGGACGGGAAACGGAAGAGGATCAGGCCTTCTGCTTGGAATGTCAGAAGGAAATGGCAAAGTACCCGATTGACCCCAATGCGGTGGTACAGCTCCCCGTCCGAAAGCAGGCTCCTCCCAGAAAGCCTGTGAAGCGCCGGATTTCTCCGGAGGAGCAGGTGAAATTCCTGAAGCGGCGAATTCGTCTGTATACGTGTCTGCTGGCAGCCGCGCTGCTCGTCATCGTCGGCCTGTCAATCCCGGCAATCCGGGATTACGGAAAGGTAAAGTTTCAGATCGGCCAGAATTACTCTACGGTGAAGCCTTCCACGGCACCCACAGAAATTCCGGCTGCATCTGAATGAATGTTTCACGTGAAACAGTCCCGGCGGTTCAGAAGCGCTGTGTTTCACGTGAAACACGGAAAACAAGGAGAGAAAAATGGGTAAGATCATAGCGGTGGTCAACCAGAAGGGCGGCGTGGGAAAAACCACCTCCGCCGTGAACCTGACGGCTGCCCTCCATGAGCTGGGGCTGAAGGTGCTGCTGTGCGACTTCGACCCACAGGCCAACGCCACCTCCGGCATGGGCCTGGACAAACGGAAAATCAAATATTCCGCCTATGACGTTACCATCAACGAGGTGCCCTTGGAGGATGCGGTGGTAAAAACGGAGTATGGAGATGTGCTGCCGTCGTCCTCCGACCTGGCAGGCGCGGCGGTGGAGCTGATCGGCGCGGAGCACCGGGAGCGGCAGCTGGAAAAGGCGCTGTTCCGGGCGAAGGAGAAGTATGACATAATTTTCGTGGACTGTCCCCCTTCCCTGGAGCTGCTGACCCTGAACGGCCTTTGCGCTGCCGATGGAATTCTGGTGCCGGTGCAGTGCGAGTATTTCGCGCTGGAGGGTCTCAGTGACCTGATGAGCACCCTGCGGATGGTAAAAAAGCGCATGAATCCTAGATTGGAGATTTTCGGCGTGGCACTTACCATGTTCGATGGGCGCACGAATTTCTCCACACAGGTAGCGCAGGAGGTGCGAAAGCACTTCCCCGGCAAGGTGTTCACCACGGTCATTCCCCGGAACATCCGTCTGGCGGAGGCGCCAAGCCATGGCATTCCAGTCACGGTGTACGATCGCACCAGCCGGGGCGCGGTGGCCTACCGGGCCATGGCGGAGGAAATTAAGGCGAAACTCGAACTTGGAGTGAGAAGTTAGGAGTGAGGAGTTGGGAGTTGGGGATCAGGAATGAGAGAGTAAAGAATACAACTCCACATTCCACATTCCGCACTTCACACTGACAGAAAGGATGACACAATGGCAACCAACAAAGGCTTAGGCAAGGGCCTCGGGGCGCTGCTGGGGGATTTCAGCGAGGAACCAGCAAGCGACAGCGCCTTTCGGCTGCTGCCAATTTACAAGGTGGAACCGAATCCGGATCAGCCGCGGCACGATTTCGATGAGGAAGAGCTGCAGGCTCTGTCCGAGTCCATCGCGGTGCACGGGGTGATTCAGCCCCTGACCGTCCGGGAGATGCCCAACGGGTATTACCAGATCATCGCCGGAGAACGGCGCTGGCGGGCGGCGCGGATGGCAAATGTCAGCGATGTGCCTGTCATCGTGGTGGAAGCCGATGATAAGAAGGCCATGGAGCTGGCGCTGATTGAGAATTTGCAGCGGCAGGATTTGAATCCTGTAGAAGAGGCGTTGGGCTATCAATCCCTTATCGAGGAGTACGGCCTGACCCAGGAGGAAGCCGCTGCCCGGGTGGGCAAATCCCGTCCCGCCGTGGCCAACGCTCTGCGGCTGCTGGGTCTGTGCCCGGAGGTGTTGGAGTTACTGAAATCAGGCACTTTGTCCGCCGGTCATGCCCGGGCGGTACTGACCCTGAAAACCGAAAAACAGCAGCAGGAGGCCGCGAAAAAAATCATCGCCTTGTCCCTGTCCGTGCGGCAGACGGAAACCCTCTGCAAGAACATGGGCAAGCCCCCCGCCCCGAAGAAGGAGCCGGTGTTTGCGGTGGACTACGTTGCTGAGTGTGAGAAGAATCTGAGCAAGCACTTGGGCCGGGGCGTAAAAATCGTCAACGGCAAGCGCAAGGGCCGCTTTGAGCTGGAATTCTACGGTGAAGAGGACTTGCAGAAGCTGCTGGACGCACTGTTGAAACTGGAAAAATAACAATTCTAAGGAGAGGTAATACACAATGCTGGATATCAAACGTATCAAGGAAAATCCCGATGCCATCAAGGCGGGCATGAAAGCCAAAGAAGTGGACTGCGATGCTACCATTGACCGGATTCTGGAACTTGACGTGGAGGTTCGGGGCCTGAAGACCGCCACCGAGACCGCTACCGCCCAGAAGAACAAGTTGGCAAAGGAAAACGGCAAGCTGTTCGGTCAGAAGAAGGGCATGGAGAAGCGAGGCGAGGACACCTCCGCCCTCGATGCCCAGATCGAAGCCAACAAAGCCGAGTCCATCCGTCTGGACAAGGAAATCGCCGACGACGCCGAAAAGCTGAAGGTGCTCAATGCCGAATTCCGTACCGCCATGCTGAGCCTTCCCAATATGCCCGACCCCGACCTGCTGCCCGGCGGCAAGGAGAACAACCAGCCCCTGCGATACATTGGGCAGAAGCATTCCTTTGACTTTGAGCCGAAGCACCATGTGGACCTGTGCCAGAATCTGGGACTCATTGACTATGAGCGCGGTGTGAAGTTGGCAGGCTCCGGCAACTGGATGTACACCGGCATAGGCGCAAGACTTGAGTGGGCGCTGCTGAACTACTTCATCGACACCCACATCGCCGACGGCTACCAGTTCATCCTGCCCCCGCACATGCTGGAGTACGCCTGCGGCGAAACCGCCGGTCAGTTCCCCAAGTTCGCCGACGAGGTCTACAAGATCGCCAACCCCACCGACGACCGGGTGCACTATATGCTGCCCACCGCGGAAGCCGCCCTCTGCTCTATCTACCGGGATGAAATTCTGTCCGAAGCCGACCTGCCCAAAAAGCTGTTTGCCTACACCCCCTGCTTCCGCCGGGAGGCCGGTTCCCACCGTGCCGACGAGCGGGGCATGGTGCGGGGCCACCAGTTCAACAAGGTGGAGATGTTCCAGTTCTGCAAGCCCGAGGATTCCGACGCGGCCTTTGACGAGCTGGTGACCAAGGCGGAAAAACTGGTCGCCGGTCTGGGCCTGCACTTCCGCACCGTGAAGCTGGCGGCAGGCGACTGCTCCGCTTCCATGGCCCGCACCTACGACATCGAAATCCTGATTCCCTCCATGGACGGCTATAAGGAGGTCTCCTCCGTTTCTAACGCCCGGGACTATCAGGCCCGCCGGGGCAACATCCGCTTCCGTCGGGAGGCCACCGGCAAGCCCGAATTCGTCCACACCCTGAACGGCTCCGGCCTGGCCACCTCCCGCATCTTCCCCGCCCTTGTGGAGCAGAACCAGTTGGCCGACGGCTCCATCGTCATTCCCGAGGTGCTGAGAAAGTACCTGGGCGGCATGGAAGTCATCGAGAAAAAGTGAGAAGTTAGGAGTGAGGAGTTAGGAGTTATGAGTGAGAAGCTGGAGTGAGAAGTGAGGGATAAAAAATAGCTCCCCGCTCCACACTCCACACTCCAAGAAAGGAAGCGTTACATAATGAAGAACCCAGTAAACAAGCCCAAGTGGTGGGATGAGTTCATTGCCTTTGCCGTAAAGGGCAACGCCATGGCGCTGGCTGTCGGTACCATTATCGGCGCCGCCTTCTCCACCATCACCAAGAGTCTGACCGACGACATCATCATGCCAATTGTTGCCATCTTCATGGGCGGCATCGATTTTTCCGAGCTGAAGATCACCCTGCCCCGACTGTTCAGTGAGCCGGTGCTGGACGAGAACGGCCGCGAAATCCTGAATACCCTGAACTACGGCAACTTCATCTCCGCCATCATCAATTTCCTGATTCTTGCGCTGGTGGTATTCTTCCTGGTGAAGGGTCTGAACAAACTATCCGATCTGGGCAAAAAGAAAGAGGCGGAAGCAGCCGCCGAGGAGCCAGCTCCCCCCGAACCCAGCAACGAGGAAAAGCTGCTGTCCGAGATTCGGGATATATTGAAGAATAAATGACAAAACCCGTAGAGGACTGTTTCCTCGATGTCCCGCGTTCCAAGCACCGGCGGGGCATCCGGGAGGCCGTTCCCTACGGCGCAGCCGATTCGGCGGGAGGAATATCCATTCCTCCCGCCTTTCCATTGAGGTAAGAAAATGAAATATCTATCCCAATTTCTGCGCATTACCGCCTTTACGCTGGCAGGTGAACTGTTCCAGCGGGTCATTCCCCTGCCGGTTCCCGCGTCGGTGTACGGTCTGACACTGCTGTTCGCGGCCCTGTGCCTTGGCGTTGTAAAATTGGAGCAGGTGAAGGATGCCGGGGGCTTTCTGGTGTCCATCCTGCCGATTCTGTTCGTCTCCCCCGCCGTGGGCATTCTGGAAAACTTGGGCCTGATTCAGGGCGTGGTCATTCCCCTGCTCCTGCTGATCGCTCTGAGCACGATAGTCACCTTTGGAATTGCCGGGAGGGTCACCCAAGTCATAAATAAGAGAGGAAAACAGGATGAAGATTCTGCAAAGCATTGATATTTTCCCGGTGCTGCTGACGCTGGCAGCCTTTCGGGTTGGTCAGCTGTGCCAGCAGAAGTGGAAAAAGCCGGTTTTCAATCCCACCCTGATCGCCGCCATTCTGGTTATTGCGTTTCTGCTGATCACCGGCTTTGAGACGAAGGTCTATAACGCGGGGATGGGAAAACTGTCCTGGCTCATGACGCCCGCCACCATCAGTCTGGCGATTCCAATGTATGAGCAGTTCCAGGTGCTGAAGAAGAGTTTGAAGGCCATCGCCGCGGGGGTCGCCGCCGGAACCATTAGCTGTATGTTGGTGGTGTTTGGGGCCGGTGCACTGCTTCGGTTTGAGGATGCGCTGCTGTTGTCGCTGCTTCCCAAAAGCGTCACCACCGCCATCGGCGTATCGCTTAGTGAGCTGTTCGGCGGAATGGGCGGCGTAGCCACCGCCGCCATCATTATCACCGGTATCCTTGGAAATATGATGGGCCCAACGTTATGTAAACTATTTGGCATTACCGACGAGGTTGCTCAGGGCGTGGCCTTCGGCACCTCCGCTCACGTCATCGGCACCGCCAAGGCCAATGAAATCAGCGGGCTTACCGGCGCGGCAAGCAGCCTGTCGCTGGTGGTTGCGGGCCTGCTGACGGCGGTGCTCATGCCAGTTATCGCAGGGCTGATGTAGGCGTTTACCGTTCGTTTACGAATTTTTGATACTTCCTTTACCGATATTCCCGGGAAATCCGTTACAATTTCCTTAAAAATGGAAAATGGAGGAAATTGTCATGGAACAGCAGAAGAAGCAGGTGCCCTATGTGGAAAGCCGCCTGCGGCATAACATTCTGGAAATGCCACCGGAGATCCGGCAGTCCAGCGGCATCGTGATCTACGGTCGGAGAATCAAAAGTCTGGTGTTCACCACGGATCTTGCGATCATCAAAAACTGCGACGCGGACGCGGTGTTCGCGGTGTACCCCTTCACCCCCCAGCAGTCCATCAGCGATGCCATCATCAAGGCCTCCTACATTCCGGTGTTCTGCGGCGTGGGCGGCGGAACCACACAGGGTCTGCGGACGGTGAGCCTGGCCAAGGACGTGGAAAGTCAGGGGGCCATGGGCGTAGTGCTGAACGCCCCCATCAACAATATGAACCTGCTGGCGGTGGCAAAGTCGGTGGATATCCCTGTGGTCATCACCGTGGTGGACGAGAAAACCGACATCGGCGCCCGATTGGAGGCCGGGGCGTCCATTCTGAACGTGGCAGCCGCCGCCCGGACGCCTGAACTAGTACGCTCCATCCGGGAGAGATTTCCGGAGGTGCCTATCATCGCCACCGGCGGGAACCGCCCGGACACCATCACGGCCACCATCGAAGCCGGGGCCAACGCCATCACCTACACCCCGCCGTCTCCCCAGGAGATGTTCAAAACCATGATGGCAAAATACCGGGAATTGTGAAGCCCGGAAAGAACGGAGAGAAGAAAATGGAGTACAGAATTGAGCACGATTCCATGGGCGAAATCAGGGTGCCGGCAGACAAATGCTGGGGCGCCCAGACCCAGCGCAGCGTGGAAAACTTCCCCATCGGCGTGGGGCTGGAAACCATGCCGAAAGAAATCATCCGGGCCTTTGGTCTCTTAAAAAAGGCCGCCGCCATGGCAAACCACGCCATAAAGCCCAAAAAAATGACGGACAGAAAGCTGTCCGCCATACAAGCGGCCTGCGACCAGATTATCCGGGGGGAACGCTACGACCAGTTCCCGCTGGTGGTGTGGCAGACCGGCTCCGGCACCCAGTCCAATATGAACGCCAACGAGGTCATCGCACACATCGGCAATGAAATTCTCGGTGAAAACGTCCTGCACCCCAACGACGACGTGAATATGTCCCAGTCCTCCAACGACACCTTCCCCACCGCCATGCACATTGCGGCGGTTCTTATCCTGGAGGATCAGGTGCTGCCCGCCATCGATGCTCTGGTGGAAACCTTCGCCCGGCTGGAAGCGGAAAACGAGGGAGCCGTCAAGTGCGGGCGCACTCACTTGCAGGACGCCACGCCCATCTCCTTCCCCCAGGAGATTTCCGGCTGGCGTACCTCTCTCGAACAGGATCGGGAGCTGATAAAGCGGGCCCTCCCTCCCCTGCATGAGCTGGCGCTGGGCGGTACCGCCGTAGGCACGGGCCTGAACGCCCCCGCCGGGTTTGACAGGGCCGCCGCCGATGCCCTCACCGAACTGACCGGCAAGCCCTTTGTCACCGCCCCCAACAAATTCCACGCATTGACCTCCAAGGACGAGCTGGTCTTCGCCCACGGGGCGCTGAAGGCCCTTGCCTGCGACCTGATGAAGATTGCCAACGATGTGCGCTGGCTGGCCTCCGGCCCCCGGCTGGGGCTGGGGGAAATCACCATCCCCGCCAACGAGCCCGGTTCCTCCATCATGCCCGGCAAGGTCAACCCCACCCAGTGCGAAGCCCTGACCATGGTGGCTGTGCAGGTCATGGGCAACGACGCCGCCGTAGGCATCGCCGCCAGTCAGGGCAACTTCCAGCTGAACGTGTTCATGCCGGTGCTCATCTACAATTTTCTGCAATCGGCCCGCCTGCTCAGCGAGTCTATGGCGGCCTTCAACCGGCGCTGCGCCGTAGGCATTCGGGCCAACCGTGAGAAAATGCGGCAGAATCTGAACAACTCCCTCATGCTGGTCACCGCCCTGAATCCCTACATCGGCTACGAAAACGCGGCAAAAACTGCGAATAAAGCCTTTGTCGAGAACATTACCCTGAAGGAAGCCTGTGTACAGCTGGGCTTCCTGTCGGAAGAGAAGTTCGACGAGGTCTTCCACCCGGAGTCCATGATATGAAAACCGCCCGGAAACCGTTTGGTTTCCGGGCTGAAATTATGTCGACTTACTTCCACAGACCGTCGGGGTACTTGCCCTCCTCGGTCATGGTCTTCAGGGCGGCAACTACCGTGGGCTTGTCCGCGGCATAGGTCACACCGAACCAGCGGTCGGGAGAGGACAGCACCTTGAAGGTTGCCTTTCCTTCCTGAATCAGCTGGGTGATTGGCAGCGGCAGGAAGAATTCACACTTGATGGGGTTGACCTTCAGGGCGTCCTTCAGGAATGCGGCGAACCGGCCCTCAATCTCGTCCAGGAAGCTGGGCATGAAGCCCCACATATTCATGGACACGATGGTTTCGGGGGCCACGTCGGTGTACACGCCGTCCTCCAGATAGCGGATGCCGCCCTCGTAGGTCTCAATGCTGGTGCGCTCGATGACCTCGGTGAGGTAGCCCTTGTCGTCGATCTGGCAAACACCCCGGGCCACGCTGCCGTTTTCGGTGACGGTCTTGCCCAGCTCATAGCCCACCATGCAGTAGGCGTAGGGGTCGGTGGTGGCAGCCAGCGCGTCGTAAATCACCTTGAAAGCCGCCTTGCCGTAGTAATCGTCGGCATTGATGACGGCAAAGGGCGCGCCGTCGATGGCCTCCTTGGCGCAGAACACGGCGTGGGCGGTGCCCCAGGGCTTGGTTCGGCCCTCGGGAACGGTGTAGCCCTCCGGCAGGTTCGGCAGCTCCTGATAGGCGTAGCGAATCTCCACGGGGGCCTTTTCCAGCCGCTTGCCCACGGTTTCCATAAAGTCCTTTTTGATGGCTTCCTTGATAATAATGACAACGGTATCAAAACCAGCCTGATGGGCGTCATAGATGGAGTAATCCAGAATCGCCTCGCCCTGAGAGCCAACGGGGTCAATCTGCTTGAGTCCCCCGTACCGGCTGCCCATACCGGCGGCCATGACTACGAGAACGGGTTTCTTTGCCATAAAGCATTCTCCTTTGCGTTTTATTGCAGCTTCATTATACGCGCAACCGGGATAGAAAGCAAGGGGAACCAAAAAAATTAATAAAAAAATACATAATTTTGGGGGAATTGTATAAGGAGTTGACAGTGGACAGTTGACCGTTAAGGAGTCCCAAGGATACCACAATTGTCAACTGTCAACTGTCAACTCAATCACCTCCCGCCGGAATAGGCGCATAATCTGCCTGCTTCGGGGAAGACTCAAAAGGAGGTGAAGACCATGATTCTATCCTATCTTCGCACGCTGTTTCTCTATCTGGTGCTGATTTTCGCCGTGCGGCTCATGGGTAAGCGGCAGATCGGCGAAATGGAGCCGGCGGAATTCGTGGTTACCATGCTGGTGGCAAATCTGGCGGCAATCCCCATGCAGGATGGGGCCATCCCATTGTATTCCGGGCTGGTGCCGATTTTAACGGTACTGGGGCTGGAGCTGGTGCTGTCCGGAGCCATCCTGCGAAGCGTCAGGCTGCGGCAGCTGCTGTGCGGCAAGCCGGTAATTCTCATCGACAACGGAAAAATTTTGCAGGATAATCTGCGCAATGCCCGGGTCACACTGGACGAGCTGACCGGGCACCTGCGGGAAAAGGACGTGCTGGACATTCAGACAGTGCAGTTCGCCATTCTGGAAACCAACGGCAATCTGTCCGTGTTCCCCTACCCCAAGGAAAAGCCGGCGTCGGCGAAGGACGCGGGGGTGCAGGCGGCGAAGCAGTACCTGCCGGTGACCATTCTGGAAGACGGCTACCTGTCCAAAGAGAACCTGAAGCGGGCGGGAAAGGACGAAACCTGGCTGCAAACGATTCTGTCACAGCACAGTTCGGATATTATGTCAACCTATCTGCTGACGGTGGACGATTCAGACCGCGTGCTGTGGATGGGAAAGGAGACAAAATGAAGCGGTGCTGGTTTGGAGCGGGGCTGTTGATTGTCCTGCTCATTGTGAGTCTGTGCGTAACCTGGGGCATGGGCAAAATACACGAGCCCATCGCCGCCGATCTGATGCAGGCGGCGGAATGCGCGGAATTGGGCGACTGGCGAAACGCCGAGGATTTCTCCCGCCGGGCAGAGCGGGCCTGGAAGAAATGGGAGCATTTCCGGGCCTGTTTTGCCGACCACACCCCCACGGAGGAGGTAGGTGCGGAGCTGGCCGCTATGGACACCGCACGGCAGGACCGGGAAAGGTCGGATTTTGCCGCGTCCTGTGCCCGGGCCGCAAAAATGGTGCAGGCCGTGGGGGATGCCCACGCCCTGTACTGGTGGAACCTTTTATGAGTGTGGAGTGTGGAGAGTGGAGTGTCGCGAAATGTCACGCTCCAAGTGCATGAAAAAAGCCCTGCACCACTGGCAGAGCATTGACAAATCATTCGAACTGGGCTATACTAAGCATAAAGAGGGTGCTACCGGTAGACGGTTCACCCCGTGTGCAAGAAGAAGTAACCGCTTGCTTAGGAGGCTGGGCGGTTACTTCTTTTTATCTTTATCCTGAATAATCAGGGAGATC
The DNA here is from genome assembly GCA_034113565.1 of Faecousia sp. Lineage (GTDB taxonomy): Bacteria > Bacillota > Clostridia > Oscillospirales > Oscillospiraceae > Faecousia. The sequence continues at coordinate 4,222 of JAXEXE010000116.1, read as the reverse complement.
AGTGCGATAAGGAAAATGCCGAACTGGAACAGTTCCTGCCATGTAACCATATCCACCACCCCCTCTCTCTCGATTGGGGGCAAGAAGCTCTACCCCCGTTGAAGGGGGAACCGCCTACCGTGGCGCGGTAGCACCGGGGACAGTTTACTCCAAAAAATGTGGAATGTCAACAATATCCATACTTCACACTCCACTCTCCACGCTTCACTCTCCACTCTCTCCATCGGCAGTGCCCTCCGCCAGGGCCACGATGGCCTTGGCCAGCTGCTGTGCGGCCCGATGGGCTTCCGGGTGGGTGTTGCCCGCCGCGCCTACCTCCACCAGCAGGGAACCGGGGCACAAATCCTGATTGAAGCGGGCGGCCCGGAGCTGTAACGGACGGGTGATGCCGGGGCACTGGGCTTCCAGTTGGGCGTGAACCTTCAGGGCCAGGGACAGATTTTCGGGGTAGGTGTCGTAGTTGGTGCCCATCACAAGCATCAGCTGGGCCGACGGCTCTCCTTCCACCGTGGCGCTGGTGCGCATCTGATTTTTTCCATCCCCTGCCGCGTCCCGGTGCAGGTCGAGAATCAGCTGAATACTGGGATACAGGTTTACATAATCCATGATTGCTTTTCGGGTGCGAGTATAGGAGCCGTTGTAGGAGGGGTAGTCGTGAAGTTCCCGGTCGTGGATCACCGGGATGCCGTTTTCCTCCAGAATCTGCCTGACGATTTCCCCGATGGACACCATGTTGTAGCCTTCGTCCGCCGTACGCCAGGCCGCGGTTTCCCTGTACTGCTCGTCCACCCGGGTGTAGCTTTCGGTGGTGTGGGTGTGGATGATCAGCACGGTAGGCTCCTCACCCCTTAGATTCCAGTGGAGCGGCTGGGAAAGCAGCGCCGGAATGTCCGGGTTTTCCGTAGAGGCGTAGTACAGCTCCAGCCCGTCGGCGTCGGAAAAGACCGGAAGCGTGGGTTCTGTTTCCGGAAGGGTCGCGGCGGGGGGAGACTCCATGAAATCCGGCGAAAATGCCGGTAAAGACGGCGAAAACCGGACATCCCGTCCGGTTTCCAGATAGATAAAAAAAGCAGCGGCGTCGGGGCCGGTCACAAGGTCGATGAGCTTTTCCCCATACCCCTCGCTCCACAGCCGCAGCAGGAGGGCACACGCAATGGCGGTCAACCCCACCCGCCGGGCGCGGCTAAGCTGTTTCAATCCCCCACCCCCTTAAGAGTTGACAGTTGATAGTTTACAGTTGATAGTTAAGGTCTTTTGCGTGAGGTAAACAGGATGATGCCATGGGGGGATAGGCGGACGACTTGGGAAATGATGTCCAGAGCGGATGGCTTTCGAATCCGGTGATAATTGTCCACTGTCCACTGTCAACTGTCAACTGATTTCGGTTTCCATTTGGGCCTGCTGCGCAGTTCTGCCCTGAGTTTTTGAAAGAATTCCGTCATCAGTGCAGCGCATTCTTCATCCAACACCCCGGCTTCCACGGATGGGTGGTGGTTGAAGCGCATGTCAAACAGACTGCACACCGAGCGCACCGCGCCGCATTTATTGTCCGCCGCGCCGTAAACCACCCGGGGAATCCGGGCGTTCACGATGGCCCCGGCGCACATGGGGCACGGCTCCAGGGTGACGTACAGGGTGCACTCCCACAGCCGCCAGCCCCCCAGCGTCCGGCAGGCGTCGTGGATGGCCTCAATTTCCGCATGGGCCAGGGCGTTTTTCTCCCCTTCCCGGCGGTTCCGACCCCGTCCGACAATTTCTTCCCCTTTCACAACCACACAGCCCACAGGCACTTCCCCATCGTCAAAGGCTTCCTTTGCCAAGCTAAGCGCTTCTTTCATAAACAATTCGTCCAAATCATCGCCTCCCTTGTCCATTATCATACCGGCATTTGAGGGAAGCGTCAAGGACATGATAGCAGACCGGGCGGAAAAAGAATGTCGGACGCCGTCCGCGGGACAAACAAAGCCTGCCGTTGCTATAATCAGGGCAAATCCAATGAAGGAGGAACCCCAAATGGAAGGAACTTTGTATTTTGATCCGCAGGCGGCTGTGCCTGCCTGCTTCTGCCCCCGATGCGGCGGCGAGTGCTATGCGCCCAGTCTTGTCTGCATCCGCTGCGAAAGGAGGACCGCATGACGCTGGAAGAGCTGAGTGAAACCTACCGGGAAGCTGCGAAGCCCCTGCGCGAGCGGCTGAAGCAGCTGCGCATGGAGCTGGTGACGGAAACCAACCCCCAGATTGCCTTCTGCCTGAAGACGCGCATTGCCCAGATGACGCCCATTCTCACCCAACTCAACGAGCTGGCAGAGCTGACGGAGCACTACTACGAAAGGGGGTACTGGCGCAGTGAGAAATATACCCAATGAGTTCGAGGGGAAAATGGAGCTGGTTCGGAAGATCATGGACCGGGAGCTGACACCCCTGCAAAGAGATGCCGTGGAAAAATACTACCTGCAGGATATGACCCTGGCGCAGATTGCCCGGGAACGTTATGTAAACGTCACCACCGTCTGGCGCACCCTTCTGGGGGCCATGCGCAAGATTCGGCGCTTTCTTCTGCTGGACGAGGACGAATGTGAAGAAACCGTAAATTCTGTCCGAAAAAAGCGGGGAACGGCTTGCAATCATCCTGGAAAATGATATAATGTCCGCGAAAGGATGATGGAAAAATCCATGAAGAAGATGCTGTTCATTATGAACCCCTTCGCCGGGCAGAAGCGTGCCAACCGGGTGCTGCCGGACATTCTGCTGCAATTCAGCGAAGCTGGTTTCGAAATAAATACGATCATGACCACCGGCACCGGCGCGGCCACCCGGGCAGCGCAAAGGTGCGGACAGGATGTGGACATTGTGGTCTGCTGCGGCGGCGACGGGACCCTGAACGAGACCATTACCGGCCTGCTCCGCGCCGGGGCCAGCACCCCGCTGGGCTATATCCCCACGGGAACCACCAACGATTTTGCCGCCAGCATGGGCCTGTCCCACAACCCGGTGCAGGCCGCCAGGGATATTCTGGAGGGCAAGCCCTACGACTATGACGCGGGCCGGTTCGGCGCCCGGAATTTTGCGTATGTTGCCTCCTTCGGCGCCTTCACCCGCTCCAGCTACATCGTGCCCCAGAACATCAAAAACGCTCTGGGCCATACCGCCTACGTGCTGGGGGGCATTTCCGAGCTGTCCCAGATTCGCAAGGAGCACATCCGCATGGATATCGACGGTGAAATCGTGGAGGACGATTTCCTCTTCGGCGCCATCTGCAACTCCACCTCCATCGGCGGCATTCTGACGCTGGACCCCGACCATGTGGACATGGGCGACGGTCTGTTTGAGGTCATGCTGGTGCGGATGCCCCACAGCTTTGCCGAGCTGTCCGAGTGCATCCGGGCGGTGCAGTCTCAGGACTACAACTGTGAGATGATTACCTTCCGTTCCGGCCATCACATCCGGGTGGAGGCCGACCCGGAGATGCCCTGGTCCCTGGACGGCGAAAAAGAGGACGGCCACGCGGTGGTGGAGGTGGAAAACCTGCACCACGCCATTCATCTGATTCAGAGGAAGGAAACCGATGCTTAATACCACACTGTGTTATGTAACCCGGGGCGATGAAGTATTGATGCTCCACCGGGTGAAAAAGAAAAACGACATCAATAAGGATAAGTGGATCGGCATCGGCGGCAAATTCGAGGGCGAGGAAAGCCCCGATGAATGTCTTCTGCGGGAAGCCAAAGAGGAAACGGGCCTGACCCTGACAAGCTGGCGCTGCCGTGGCGTGGTCACCTTCCTCAGCGACACCTGCGAGGGAGAGTTCATGTACCTGTTTACCGCAGATGGCTTTGAGGGGGAACTGACAAGCTGTTCCGAGGGCGACCTGAAATGGGTCAGCCGGGAATTCTTAGACAGTCTGCCCAAATGGGAAGGTGACCAGATTTTTCTGGACCTTCTGTGGAAGGACGCCCCCTTCTTCCTGCTGAAGCTGCGCTATCAGGGGGACCGGCTGGTGGAGGCTGTGCTGGACGGGAAGAGAATCCGATAGTCAGAACCAATCCTTTCTCCCGGTAGGAAAACATTGGTGAGTTAAAAGGGAACATTGCTGATTTAGATGTCATTGCGAGGAGCGAAGCGACGTGGCAATCCGTTTTCTCCTTGGTAACAGGTGCAAAATCGGGACATTTTAAGGGGAACGGATTGCCACGCCACTTAAGCGCACTGGCTCGCAATGACA
>JAXEXE010000115.1:0-8498 GCA_034113565.1 Faecousia sp. | reverse complement strand
CGGAGCTTGACGAAAAGCTTCATGTGCCCAATGACTGGGAGAAGCTTTTCGTCAAGCTCCGCTTTGTGCTTTTCCACGGTTCCCGGTTGCAGCTTCTGGGGCGCGTATTCCCGGAACCAGCGGTCTTTGAACTCTTTGAGGGTGATTTTTCTGGCGGCCCTGTGCACCCAGATTCCCGTCGCCTTTAACGGCAACGATATTTTCGTGTTCTCCATGGACAACGAAGCCAACATCATCGGCGAGAACGAGGCGGCATCCGGCGGAGAAGTAACCGTGGCTCCCGTGAAGATACGGTTCTGAACTACCAGACCGACAACGGAAACCTGAACACCGGCGAGTATATCACCATTTACCGGGACGATAACAACGTGCTCCGGGCGGAGCTGACCTCCGGCGACACGGTGACGGACGTGATCACATGGCTGGATGATGATTCCTCTCTGTTTGAACTGGAATCCGGTGACAACCTGATTTCCGCCAATGACGATCAGGGCGGCGCGGCGCTGGTGGTTAGTCTATCCTTCAATCCGGCTGTGGGGGTGCTGTATGAATCTTAACCTGAGTCTTTATGATCGGGATATGAACCGAATATCCGTCATTGGGTGTCGTTTTGAATCCTGTATGTGGTCGGAGGGCTACAACACCACACAGCCGTTTACGCTGGAGCTGCAGGCTAACGAGGAATACAAGAAGAAGGTGAAAGAGGACTGCTATGTGGGCCGGGATGACAGAAAGACCCTGATGGTCATTAAGACCGTCAGGGTCAAGGACGGCCACATCATTGCCACCGGCAAGGAAGCGAAGCGGTGCCTGGATGATGTGGCTTGCGAAAAGGTGATTCCGGCAGGCTCCAATCTGGCAGACGCGGTCAGAACCGCCTATGACGCAAGCTCAAAATTCCACAACATCTCGTTTGCGGAGCAGTCTCTTGGCGTTGCCTACGACCACCAGATCAGCAACAAATCCTTTATGCTCCTGTGCCAGACCATGTGCCAGGACACGGACACCGGCTGGCGTGTGGTTCGCAGCGGAAAGAAGATTCTTGCGGAGTTCTACAAGCCGGAAGCCAACCCGAACCGGGTGCTTTCCGAACGGTACGGCAGTCTGAAGGTGGATTCCATCACCCGCTCCACGGAGAACCAGAAGAATGTGGCCATTGTTCTGGGGGAAGGCGAAGGGGAATCCCGGTTCCGGGTGCGGGTGGACATGAGCGGCGGCGCTCAGAAGCTGGAAATGTTCGTGGACGCCAGGGACGTGATCCGGGAGGAAGGGGAGAGCGATTCCTCCTACAGCGCCCGTCTCAAGGCTCGGGGCGTTGAGGCACTGCTGGAAAAGCAGGGGACACTGGTATGCGCCCTGAACCCGCTGCCGAAGGAGTTCGGCACCATGTACGACCTTGGGGATGTGATCACGGTTCTTCTGCCGGACTATGGCATGAAAATGCAGGCGCGGATTACCCGCTTTACCCAGCAGTCCCAGAACAATGTAATCGAAACCATCCTTGAGGTTGGAAATATTACCATTACGAGGTGATTTTATGACGCTTATCACTTACCCGCTGGACGACTGCGACTACAGTGCGGATGACGCGGCCCTGTTCCACTGCACCCGGACATCCGGCATTTTTGCCAGCGACGATTTTTCTTTTTCAGTGTCAGGCGCGGATAATACCGTCCGTGTAAGCCCCGGCATCGCGTGGATGCGGATCAACAAATTCAAGGGTCTTGTGGCTGCGCTGAAAAACGAAGTCAGCGTTGACCTTGGTCTGCCTGATTCCGTATATTCCCGCATTGACCGGGTAGTCCTGCAATACAACGCCAACACCCGTGATACAACGGTGGTTGTCAAGCGCGGAGTGCCCCGCTCAAACCCGCTTCCGCCTGATCGCTCTACGGAGGACGCGCTCTACGAGCTGCACCTGCTGGAGGTGCTGAGAAAGCCGGCTGCCGCAGCCGTGAAGCAGGAGAACGTGACCGATCTGCGCTTTGACAGCAGCTGCTGCGGCCTGATGGCGGATTCCGTCACCAAGGTGGACACATCTGCCATCAATGCACAGGTAATGGCGCTGGTGAACGAACTGCGCACGAAACTGTCCGAGGTGGAGGAGCAGACCTATTACGCCTCCAAAGAGTTTGTAACCACAACGGCTGCTACTGCAACCCTCACCGCCGCCGGGTGGGTTGGGTCCGGGCCGTATACCCAGACCATCGCCGTGCAGGGCCTGACGGATGGCAGGCGGGTCATGGTAACTCCGAAATACGGGAGCAATGCTGACGATAATATCGCCATGCGTGAAGCCTGCGGCTGTGTCAGCTACGCACAGCGCAGCGGCAGCAATGTGACCATCACATGTCTTGAGGACAAGCCGGCCGTGGATATCAGCATTATCGTGGAGATGTACGTTTAAGCGACAATATCCGCTAAACAGGCGATCATGTGTTCGCTATAATGCGCTTAAACGGCACACAGCCGAACATGAAGGAGGTTACAACTATGCAGACAATGGTACCCTTATACGGCTTTGGTGGAGGTTCCGGCGGCACCGGCGCTACGCTGACGGTCACAGCCCCGGCGGGGGCGACGGTCACCGTCAGCAAGGACGGCAAGAGCAAAACCAAGGTGGCGGATTTGGACGGCGTGGCGGTGTTCCGGGGGCTGGCTACGGGGACTTGGACGGTGACCAGCACCAACGGGGAGCAGACATCTGCCCCAAAACCCGTTACCATCACGGCGGACTATTCCACCGAAATCACGTTCTTTTCGGCAACCATCCACGTCACCTACCCGGCAGGCTCCACTTGTACCGCTACGGACGGCGTGACCACCCTGACCGCCCCGGATACAAGCGGAACGTGGGAATGCTATGTACCGAACGGAGGCGTTTGGACGCTGACCCTTGATAACGGCCTGATGAATCGTGTTGAGGTCGAGGACGGCGGTACATACACTGTGAACAGATGGTATTTGTGTAAAGACGGCTTGATGGCATCCGGCATACAGATGTCCAATCAGCTTCGCGGCGATGAAAGTAATGCAATAGTCTCGCAGGAAAGCGATCATGTCAGTGTGTCCAGCCCCACCGGAGTATCGACGGGCATCCTTTCAATTGAAATGATCGATCTGACAGGCTTTGCAACGGTTATCGCGGATTTGGATATCACGGCGCAGGGTACTTCTTCATCGCTCGGAAAGTTTAAGGGTGTTGGATTGATTCTGGCTGACAGTACTGAAAACAGCAGCGCTTCCGCAGCACAGGACGCGATTAAGCATGAAACGCTGTCTACCAAAAAAGGCCGGCAGACGATATCCATCGACGCGTCGAGCGTAACCGGCAGCTGGTATATCGGCTTTGCCCTTGGTTATATCAGCAACGTCAGCGGTGCCAAGTTGAAAATGTACAATTTGTATGTGGAGTGAGGTGCCGTATGGTTAGGATTTATATTGATTCAGACTATCGCTGCCATGTCTCCAACCCGGAGGGAGCCTATACCGCCGTGGAAACCACCGCCTTTGACGGAAAGTGCGATGCCTACATCGAGGGCTACCGCTTTGTCCCGGCTGGGGCAGCGTGGACACGCCCGGACGGCGTTGTTTTCGCAGGCGAGATGATTGCCCCGTGGAAGGACTGGCGGGAGCTGGATGCAGTCCAGAGGGAGTACGAGCGGGAGCAGCTGGCGGCCTACGAGCAGGCCCTGTCCGAGATTGAGGCTGCACTGGGGGTGAGCGGATGACCGTTGAGGAGCGCAAGCAGAGGATTCTGGACAAAATCGCCCAGATGCAGGCCGAGGGGCAGGATATGCAGGATGCCCTGAACATTTTGGAGGTGAAGCCGGATGCAGAAGTGGAGTAACGGCGCAAAAAAGCGGCTGGTGGAGATTCAGGCGGCGGAGGGCGGCAGAAATGATATGCTAACCATTGCCGCCGCCATGGCCCAGCTGCCGCGTGGTCAGCTGAAAAAGGTGCTGACGCAGGATATTGTTGATATCCTCGCAAAGTATGGGGTGGTGATCGAGTGACAATGGCGCAAAAGCAAGCCCTGCTGGCCTATCTGGGCTATTACAACGGCCCGCTGGACGGGCTGTGGGGCGAGAAATCCCAGCAGGCAACCATTGACTTCCAACGGGCCTACATGGAGCAGGAGGACGTGGACGGCATCTTCGGTGCCGCAACGGAAAAGCGCATCCGGGAGGTGGTGGCCAGCGGGGAGGAACCGAAAGAAAGTGTCCAAGTTGACACCACCCCGGGCTGGTGGAAGGATATCCGCTACTTCACCCGGGCGGAGTTCCGCTGCCCCTGCGGCAAGTGCGGTGGGTTCCCGGTGGAGCCGGACGAAGCGCTTGTCAAACTGGCAGACAGGGTTCGGGCGCATTTTGACGCTCCTGCTACGGTTTCCAGCGGCGTGCGCTGTCAGGCCCACAATGATGAGCTGCCAGGCTCTGCCAAAAACAGCTACCACCTCAGGGGCAAGGCAATGGACTTCTGCGTCTGGGGCGTTCCCGGCGCCAAACTACTGGCCTATGTCAAAACCCTGCCCATCCACTACGCCTACCAGATCAATGGGTCTGATTTTGTCCATATGGACGTAAATTAACTTAGGAGAAAATACATATGGAAACGAAAAAAGCAATGCTGTCCCAGCCTATGGCCGGGAAGACCGACGAGGAGATAGTCGCGACCAGAGAAAAGGCAATCGCCGCCCTGAAAGATAAGGGATATGAGATTGTCAACACGCTGTTTACCGACGAATGGTACAGCAAGGAAAAGATGCAGGAACGTGGTGTGGTTCAGATCCCGCTGTGCTTCCTTGCGAAATCTCTGGAAAACATGAGCCTGTGCCACGCCGCCTACTTCTGCAAGGGCTGGGAGAAAGCCCGTGGCTGCCGGATTGAGCATGACGCAGCTGTTGCATACGGGCTGGAAGTCATCTACGAGGAATGAGGAGGACATACAAATGGAAAGCATTATCACCGCAATCATCACCGGCGGAGTGACCCTGTTTGGCGTGCTGATTGCAAACGGCAAAGCGCAGGCCGTAACGGAAACCAAGCTGGACGAACTGACCCGGGAAGTCCGGGAGCACAATGGCTTCGCCCGGCGTATGCCCGTGGTGGAGGAGCAGATCAAGGTCATCAACCACAGAATTGAGGACTTGGAGGATATCACCAAGCCCGCAAAGCAGTAAGGAGGATTTTATGATTAACTGGAAAAGCAAGCTGACTTCCCGCAAATTCTGGATGGCGGTGGTTGCGTTCATTACGCCCCTGCTGCTGTCATTCGGTCTGTCTGAGAGCACGGTCACCCAGATCGTTGCCATTATCATGGCAGGCGCGGACGTGCTGGCTTACATCATCGCAGAGGGCATGGTAGACGCGGCAGGCAAGGACGCCACCACGTCCATCGGTTTGCCTGTTGATTCCGTGGCAGAGCAGATTTTCAAGTAATACCGTATCAAGAGGGTGCCAACGTCCGGCACCCTCTTTTTTCATTGCCAATCCGTTGCCAATTATGACCATAAATATGATGTTCAAGCGATTAAACAAACAAATATTTGATTAACTTTTTAACCATATATATTCCAAATTTACACTCAAAGTGTATAGAAACCCATGAAAAACCGCTCTGGAATCACTTTCAGAGCGGTTTAGCTTTGGTGCACCAAGGCAATCCAAATCCGAACCGGTATTGTTCTTTACGGCATCCTTCACATCGTCCAGGGTGATGGTTCTGGTGCCGTCCTTGTAGTTGAAGGTGAGAACCAGTTTGTCATCATACAGGTAGATGGCGTTCACAAATGCGTCGATCAGCATTTTGCGGTGGGACTGTTGGCGTACATCCAGCTTACGGAATTTGTGCAGCCAGAAGGTGACGAACTCCGGGCTGATTCTGGGCTTGGCAATCTTTTCGTTGGCGATCTTGATTTCCAAATCTTCCTTGGCAGCTTCCAATTCCTCCAAACGGGTCTTGGTGGATTTGGTGAGAATGCCCTGCTGGATGGCGTTTAAGAGATTGTCAATGCCCCGCTGGGCTTCCTGAAGCTGGTGTTCGTACAGGGGAAGGTTGGTGTTCTCTCTGTCCTGCAAATCCATCACCATGGATACGATGGCTTCAATGGCCTGATCGTCCATGACCACCTTCATTACCTCATTGACCACCAGATCTTCCAGCCATTGCTTGCGCACAGGCTTTTTCTTGCAGTCCGTCCGCTTCTTTTTTACGGACACGCATTTGTAGTAGTGGTGAATGGTGCCGTTCCGGCTCTTGCCGCTTTCGCCGCAGAGGTAAGCGCCGCAGTAGCCGCAGAACAGTTTGGTGGTCAGCAGGTAATCGTCCTCGGCCTTGTGGCGGGCCGGGGCTTTTTGTTTTGTGCCAGTTTTTCCTGCACACGGTCAAACAACTATATCACGCATATAACCCTAAGCCAACCCCAAAATAGAATTGCTGCAAAATGAAATCGTATTCCATATTAACTAAGCGCCCGCAGGGTGCGCAGCTCACAAGGAACTTGTGATTCAAAGGGTTTGGGATGCATCCCAACAAGCAGAAAATGCTCAAATCCGCCGGGGCGGAAGTGAGCGTTTTTCGCATATGGCGCGCCATAAGCATTGCTTGCTACTAGTATCCAGAATTCCGGATACTAGGGGCAAGCAATGCATCTGTATATACAAATGCGAAAAACCATCCATTCTGCTTCCGCGGAACAGATGGTTTCCTGCTTGCTGAGGTACCGCCCCAAACCCCGGTTAACGCAGCCCTTCGGGTTTCGGCTGCGCGATTCTGGTAATCGCTTTATCTTACCGCCGCCCACTTTGGCCGAAGCAGATTTTCCTTGCTTTCCCTTGACAAACGGACTATAATTGCCCGTGAACAAGGGAAGGAGGGAGGCCGCTGTGACGAATACCAGATTCTTGAAAAGGGCGGCTCTGCGTGGACTGCTCTGCGCGTTTGTGTTTGTTGGTGCGGCCACCGGGATTGGCGCTCTGTTTCGGCTGTGGCAGTTTCCGGAGACCAATATTGTGGTGGTCTACATTCTGTCGGTGGTTCTGACGGCCCGGTGTACGGACGGGTATCTGTGGGGCATTGCGTCCACGATTCTGTCCACTTGCGCCTTTAACGCCTTCTTTACAGCGCCCTATTTCACGCTGTCCGTGGATGATCCCACCTATTTCATCACCTTTGCCATCATGGCTATGACCTCTGTGATCACCAGCGCCCTTACCTCTAAGGCGAAAAAGATGACAGCGGAGGCTGTCCGCAACGAGCAGGAAGCCAGTGCGCTGTACCACCTGACCAGTCATCTAACAGACGCGGAGAGCGTGGAGGATATTGCCCAGATTGCGGTGCAGACCATCAGCGGCACCATGGACTGCAAGGCCGCCTGCCTGTGCTTTGACGAGCAGGGGCAGCCGGAGCGCACCTTTATTCAGCAGAAAACGGAAACGGATCAGGTACGGCGCAGCGTTTCCGACCCAGACGGAATCCGGCACCGCATTGAGAATCTGCGGACGGATTTCGACGCCGGGGAGGAATTTTATGATTGGCCTATCTACGGAAGTGAATCCATTCTTGGCATTCTGCGGATTCCCAAAGACCGGGCGCAAGCGCTGACGGAGCAGCAAAAGAAGCTTCTTCATTCCATGCTGGAAAGCACGGCTCTGGCCATGGATCGCCTGCGGGTGATGAAAGAGCGCATCCGCACCCGGGAGGAAGCCAATCAGGAGCGCTACCGGGGCAATCTTCTGCGGGCCATTTCCCATGATCTGCGGACGCCGCTGGCGGGCATCATGGGCACCAGTGAAGTGATTATGGACATGACGGAGAAAGACGATGCCCGGTTTTCTCTGGCGGAGGGCATCTACAAGGATGCGGACTGGCTCCATTCCCTTGTGGAAAACATCCTCAGCCTGACCCGGCTCCAGGACGGACGCCTGACCCTGAACAAGCAGCCGGAGGCGGTGGAGGAAGTCATTGGCGCGGCGGTGCTGACCATCAGCAAGCGCGCACCGGAGCGGGAAATCGCCGTTCAGATTCCCGATGACCTTCTGATGGTGCCCATGGACGCAAGGCTTATCGGGCAGGTGCTTGTAAACCTTTTGGACAACGCGATCAAACACACCCAGCCCGGGGAGGAAATCTCCGTGACGGTCTTTAAGGACAACGATTTTGCTGTTTTTACAGTTGCCGACCGTGGCACCGGCATTTCCGAGCGGGACCTGCCCCATGTGTTCCAGATGTTTTACACCACCCAGGGAAAAGGCCCGGACGCCAAACGGGGCATCGGTCTGGGACTTGCCATCTGCGAGTCCATCGTCACCGCCCACGGCGGGACAATCCGTGCGCAAAACCGAACCGATGGCAAAGGCGCGGAATTTACCTTTACCCTGCCAATGAAGGAGGGAGACGCCGTTGAGAAGTGAATGGATTCTGGTTGTGGAGGACGACGCCCAAATCCGCAACTTTATCACTTACACGCTGAAACAGGAGGGCTTTCCCTGTCTCAC
>JAXEXE010000114.1:0-2312 GCA_034113565.1 Faecousia sp. | reverse complement strand
GGCTTGAATCGCGGGTCAGGGCATGAGACAATATCCCAAAACGCAAATATCTCCCATGCAGTCTAAGGGAGATATTTGTCACATTGGGAGATGGTCAAAAATGGAGCAAAGTCTGCAAGTAATGTCCAAGCAGGAGCGTTTGGAGAATTGGACAACCAGGATCATGGCCTGCCGCAGCAGCGGTATGACCGTCCGGGCCTGGTGTCGGGAAAACGGACTGTCTGAGAAGACCTATTACTATTGGCAGCGAAGGTTGTTTCAGACTCTGTCGGAACAGCAGACGGTATACAAAACAGCCTTTGCCGAGGTCACGCCGCCGGTTTGTTCTGGGAGCGTGGCAGTGACTGTTCGCATTGACGGAGCTGTTGCGGATATCCATCCCGGCGCGGATGCGGCTACCGTGGAAACGGTGCTGCGGATCCTGAAATCATGCTGAGCGATTTCACGGGAGCGGACAAGGTCTACATTGCCTGCGGCTACACCGACCTGCGGCGGGGCATTGACGGGCTGGCCGCCATGGTGCAGCAGCAGTTTGACCTGAATCCCTTCACCAACACCCTGTTCCTGTTCTGCGGCAGACGGCGGGACAGAATCAAGGCGCTGTACTGGGAAGGAAACGGATTTGTGCTGCTTTACAAGCGGCTGGAATCTGGTTCTTTCCAATGGCCTCGGTCAGAAAACGAAGCCAGATCGTTGACACCCCAACAGTACCGCTGGCTCATGGAGGGGCTGAGTGTGGATCAGCCAAAGGCGCACAGACCAGTAAAAGGGTTGGAAATTGTTTGAGAAATTTCATATTATAATGTACTTTTCAGGCAGAATATGGTATAATGAGCACATGAAAAGTACGAATAATTTCCAGACAAGCAACCCGGAAATGGTGACCATTTCAAGGGCGGAATATGAGCAATTCCAGGCTCAGAGTGGGCGCATTGCCGAATTGGAGCAGCAGGTTTCTGTTCTCATGGAGGCACTGCGCCTTGCCCGGCACAAGCGGTTCGGTGCATCCTCCGAGAAGACCGACGAGTCGGTCGTGGAGCAGCTTAGCTTCCTGTTCAACGAAGCCGAGGTGTTCTCCGCTGCGGAAAAAGAGGAACCGGAAGCCACCAATGGGGCAGGCCGCAAGCGGCACAAGAAGCATACCTACGCCCTGGACACCATCCCGGAAGGAATTCCCACCAAGCAGGTAGAACACCGTTTGGAGGGCGAGGAGCTGGTCTGCCCTCAGTGCGGAGATACCATGACGGAGATTGGCAAGGAAGTGGTCAAGACGCTGGAAATCGTTCCTGCCCAGTATATCGTCCGGGAGGATATTTACTACACCTACGCCTGTAAAAGATGTAGCGAAAATGCTGACGAGGGCTGCGAGACGCCTGTTGTGAAAACACCCCGGGAGAAGAATATTATCCCCGGCAGCTTCGCCACCCCGGAAGCCATTGCCTATATCATGACGCAGAAGTTTGTTATGGGCAGCCCCTTGTACCGGCAGGAACAGGAAATGAACCGGAAAGGTATCCAGCTGAGCCGTCAGACCATGTCCAACTGGATTCTGAGAGCCACGGAGGACTATCTGACTCCCGTATATGACCGGCTGCATGAGGAGCTGCTCAAAAGAGAAGTCCTCCATGCGGATGAAACCACCCTGCAGGTGCTCCACGAGCCGGGAAAGGCACCCCAGAGCAACAGCTATATGTGGCTATACCGCACCAGTGGGGATACAGACAGACCTATTGTCCTGTACGAATACCAGCCGGGACGTGGTGGGAAGCATCCAAAGGAGTTTCTGGCAGGATTCCATGGCTATCTCCATACGGACGGCTACACCGGATACCATAACCTCCCGGAAGGGATTACGGTAGTAGGCTGCTGGGCACATCTGCGCCGAAAGTTTGACGAGGCGGTAAAGTCCCTGCCCAAAGGAAAGGCAAAGGGCAGCTCCGCATCCCAGGGACTTGCCTACTGCAATCTTCTGTTTGAGATTGAACAGGGATTGGCAGAGAAAACAGCGGAAGAAAGATATAACGAGCGGCTGAAGCAGGCAAAACCTGTTTTAGACGCGCTTCTTGCATGGGCAAATACCAGAACAGCCGCGCCCAAGTCTGCCCTGGGAAAGGCGTTTACTTACCTGAACGAGCAGTGGCCCTACCTGACGAACTATCTGAAAGACGGCAGGCTGGAATTGAGCAAAATGCTTATCGACTTAACTCAGCACACCACAAGATGTAGCGACGGCTCTGGTTAAGCGCAGGAAAATCTGATCGCCAGTCATACGGCGGTTGAAGCGGAAGCAGTATTCGTCCAGATAGGCCTGG
>JAXEXE010000113.1:0-11224 GCA_034113565.1 Faecousia sp. | reverse complement strand
ACGTTCCGATAACGTACCTGCTGCGAAAAGGAGTACGGATTGCCACGCCAGGAAAGCGGACTGGCTCGCAATGACATGTTTTCTTAGTCAGCAATAGAACAATTAAGCGAACCAATGCCACTTCCTGTCTCCACTCTCCACACTTCACACTCCAAACTCTCCCCTTGCTATTTCCCAGCTTTATGGTATACTGTTTTCCGATATTCTAACTTGTGAGGATTCCCATGGACGACATTACTCTCATTGACCTTGCCAGCGACTTAGGCTACGAGCTGGCCATGAGCGGCGCGGAGACCTTCCGGGTGGAGGAAAGCGTCAGCCGGGTGCTCTCCGCCTACGGGCTGGACGCCGAGGTCTTCGCCATTCCCAATTACCTGATCGTCACGGTGCTGACCAAAAAGGGCCTGCCCATTACCCGGATGCGCCGCATCGGCAGCCACGGCAACGATCTGGACAGCGTGGAACGCTTAAGCGCCCTGAGCCGCTCCATCTGCCGCAGCACCCCCGCCCCTCAGGAGGCCCGGCAGCAGCTTGCCGACACGCTGTCAAACCGCCGGTCCTTTTCCCCGCCCGTCATGGCGCTGGGCTATTTTCTGGGGGCCTTCGGCTTCTGCCTGTTCTTTGGCGGCAGCCTGCCGGACGCCCTGTGCGCCGGAATCTGCGGCCTGCTGGTGGGGCTGGTCTCGGCCCTGCTCAGCACCCGCCGGGTCAGCCAGTTCTTCATCACCATCGCCGCCGCCTTCTTTATGGCATGGCTGGCCTACGGACTGGGGGCGGCGGGCATCTGCCGCCGGACCGACGCCGCAATCATCGGCGCGCTGATGATTCTGGTGCCGGGCCTGCTGTTTACCAACGCCATGCGGGACATTATCTACGGCGACACCAACTCGGGGCTAAACCGGGTGGTGCAGGTGTTCCTCATTGCCGCCGCCATCGCCCTGGGCACGGCGGGGGCGTGGAATCTGTCCAGCCTTTTGTGGGGAATGCCGGTGTCGGAAGCCGCCGTCCCCTACTCCATCGGCACCCAGTGCCTGTTCGCAGCTCTGGGCTGCATCGGCTTTTCCATCCTCTTTAACATCCACGGCCCCGGGGTGGCGCTGTGCGCCATCGGCGGTGGACTTTCCTGGCTGGTCTACCGCATTGCCGGGGAGCTGGGCTGCGGGGATATCGTGTGCTATTTCTGGTCGGCGCTGTTCGCCTCGGTGTACTCCGAAACCATGGCCCGGGTGCGCAAATACCCGGCGATTTCCTATCTGGTGGTGTCCATTTTCCCTCTGATTCCCGGCGCGGGGGTGTACTACACCATGAACTACGCGGTTTTGGGCCAGATGGAGGCCTTCGCCCATCAGGGAATGTACACCGCCGCCATCGCCGGCATCATGGCTGTGGGCATTCTTCTGGGATCCACCGTGTTCCGGATTTATTCCGACTGGAAGCTGAAAAAGCTGTTTGAATGAGAAAATACGGGGAGTTTCGGGTGATTTCCGGGACTCCCCGTTAATACGGCAAACTGCAACTGAGTTGAAAATTGAAAGTTGACAGTTGAAAGTTGTGAGCCGATAAGCACAAGATTGTTTCCGTTTTCACACGCAGAACGCCGCTGCCTTCGATTATTCAGATTAACCAACCAGAAAAATAGGAAAATATTTTTAAAACCCTATTGACAACCTGGGAAATTGGGTGTATTATCAGACCATCGAATCTGAGCAGCCAAAGGAAAGGAGCGGATTGCAATGTTTGAAAAGAATTCTTATGCTGCAAAATACTGTTGTTGTCGAATGTGTATCTCCCGGGCATATCCGTATGGCGGGGTGCATTCGTGTGCTGTTTGCTGCACCTGAAACTGATATTTCGTTAGGGATGTCACAGCGCCATTTGCCCGGGAGCTTTCGGAAAGCCCCGGCTTTTTTCGTGCTCGGATTCCCTGAATTTGGTTGAAAAAGAGGAATAAGATATGAAAAACTTCATTAAGAAAATCGGAGCCGTTTTCCTGAGCCTGACCGTCGCCGCTTCCCTGCTTGCCGGCTGCGGCGCGAAAAAGGACGAGGTTGCCGCCGCGGACACCAAGGGCACCTTCCGTACTCTGGACGAGATCAAGTCCAGCGGAACCATCAACATCGGCGTCTTCTCCGACAAGAGCCCCTTCGGCTACGTGGACGAGAACGGCGCGTATCAGGGCTATGACGTTTACTTCGGCAACCGCATCGGGCAGGATCTGGGCGTGAAGATCAACTACGTCTCCACCGAGGCCGCCAACCGCATCGAGTACCTGCAGACCGGCAAGGTGGACATCATCCTCGCCAACTTCACCGTCACCCCCGAGCGGGCGCAGGAGGTTGACTTTGCCCTTCCCTACATGAATGTGGCGCTGGGCGTTGTGTCCCCGGACAGCCGGGTAATTACCTCTCTGTCTGACATTGGCGCTGACGATCAGGTCATCGTGATTTCCGGCACCACCGCCGAAACCTACTTAGAAAAGAACAACCCCGAAATCAAGCTGCAGAAGTACGACGCCTACGCGGAAGCCAAGACCGCTTTTGAAAACGGCAACGGCGTCGCCTGGGCCAACGACAACACCGAGGTTATCGCCTTCGCCATTGAGAATCCCGGCTACACCGTGGGCATCCCCTCTCTGGGCAACGCGGACACCATCGCTCCCGCCGTCACCAAGGGCAACTCTACCCTGCTGAACTGGCTGAACGACGAAATCAAGGCTCTGGGCAACGAGAATTTCTTCCACGCGGACTACGAAACCACCCTGCTGGACACCTACGGCAAGGATTATGAGGATACGCTGGTAGTTGAGGGCGGCGTGACTGCCGCTGCCGCAGAGGAAGCCCCCGTTGTAGAGGAGAAGGGCACCATTACCGTCGCCGCTTCCCCCACGCCCCACGCGGAAATTCTGGCAGAAGCCGCCAAGATTCTTGCCAAGGAGGGCTGGACGCTGAAGGTCACCGAGTTTGAGGACTATGTGCAGCCCAATCTAGTGGTGGACAGCGGCGAAATCGACGCCAACTACTTCCAGCACGTTCCCTATCTCGACAATTTCAACGAGGAAAAGGGCACCCAGCTGGTGTCCGTGGCGGGCATCCACTATGAGCCCTTCGGCATCTATCCGGGCACCAAGTCCTCCCTCAGCGACATTGCCGACGGCGATGTAATCGCGGTGCCCAACGACACCACCAACGAGGCCCGGGCGTTGCTGCTGCTGCAGGACAACGGCATCATCAAGCTGGCGGACGGCGCGGGTCTGACGGCAACGGTGAAGGACATTGTGGAAAATCCCCACAACGTGAAGATTCAGGAGCTGGAAGCGGCTCAGGTTTCCCGGGTCAAGGATGAAGTCGCCTTCGTGGTGCTCAACGGCAACTACGCGCTGGAAGCGGGCTTCTCCGTTGCCCATGACGCGGTTGCCTACGAAACCAGCGCTTCCACCGCAGCCAAGACCTATGTGAATGTGCTGGTGGTGAAGAAGGGCAATGAGAATAACGAGGGCGTTCAGGCCCTTACCAAGGTTCTCAAGTCCGACGAAATCAAGCAGTTTATCACCGACACCTACGACGGGGCCGTGGTTCCCTTCGAGGACTGATGCAAACAGCAGGGACGGACAGCGGTTTTTCCGCTGCCCGCCCCTGTTTTCCCTGAAAAAAAGAAATCGAGGTAAGGATATGGAAGAAAGCTACTTGGAGATTCGGAATCTCTGCAAAACCTTCTCCGCGAAAAACGGCAGCGTGGAAGCGCTGAAGGGCGTTTCCCTTTCCATCGGGAAAGGGGAGATTTTCGGCGTCATCGGCCTGTCCGGCGCGGGAAAAAGCACGCTGGTGCGATGTATGAATCTGCTGGAGCGTCCGGACAGCGGAGACGTTCTGCTGAACGGGGAAAGCCTGCTGGCTCTTAACAAGGAGCAGCTTCGCCTGCGCAGGCAGAAAATCGGCATGATTTTCCAGCACTTTAACCTGCTGGAACAGCAGACGGTGCTGGAAAACGTCTGCTTTCCCCTGGAAATCCGGGGCGTTCCCAAAAAGGAGCGGCGGGAGAAGGCCCTGTCCCTGCTGGAAAAGGTGGGACTGGCGGAGAAGGCCAAGGCCTACCCTTCCCAGCTCTCCGGCGGACAGAAGCAGCGGGTGGCCATCGCCCGGGTGCTTGCCAACGAGCCGGACATCTTGCTGTGCGACGAGGCCACCAGCGCCCTTGACCCGGAGACCACCCAGACCATTCTGCGTCTGCTGAAAGCCATCCGGGATACGCTGGGCATTACCATCGTGGTCATCACCCACGAAATGCGGGTGATTCAGGAGGTCTGCACCCGGGTGGCGGTGCTGGACGGCGGCATGGTACAGGAGGAAGGCAGCGTTGCCGAGATTTTTGACCACCCCAAATCCCGGGCGGCAAAGCGGCTGCTATTAATGGCGGACGAGGAGGAAGAAAGCTATGTTGGATGAAACCATGATCAAAATGCTGCTGGAAGGCATCTGGGATACCTGCTATATGACCCTCGTCTCTACCTTTTTCGGATATCTCATCGGTCTGCCTCTGGGCATCGCCCTGACCCTGACGGATGAAAAGGGAATCGCCCCCAACCGGACGGTTTATCGGATTCTGGATGTGATTATCAATATCACCCGCAGTATTCCCTTCCTGATTCTGTTAATCCTCGTCATGCCCCTGACGAAAGCCATCGTGGGCAAGACCTACGGCTCCACGGCCACCATCGTCCCCCTGACGCTGGCAGCCGCGCCCTTCATCGGACGGATGGTGGAGTCCTCCCTCAAGGAAGTGCCCACCGGGGTCATTGAAGCGGCCCTGAGCATGGGGGCGAAAACCGGCACTATCGTCTGGAAGGTGCTCATCGGCGAGGCCCGAACCTCCCTGCTGGTGGGGGCTACCATCGTTCTCGGCACGGTGCTGGGCTACTCCGCTATGGCGGGCGTCATTGGCGGCGGCGGTCTGGGCGATATTGCCATTCGCTACGGCTACTACCGCTATGATACCGGCGTCATGCTGGTAACGCTGGTGTTTATCGTAGCCATCGTGCAGCTATTGCAGGGTCTGGGCAACCTCGCCGCCCGGAAAATCGACCACCGGCGGCAGTCCTGACGGAGGATACCTATGGATTTTGCGGTTATGAAAGACTACCTGCCCCGCTTTTGGGACGCGCTGCTGCTGACCCTGAAAATCGGCTGGCAGGGCGTGCTGCTGGCGCTGGTGCTGGGGGTTGCCTGCGCGGTGGTAGTGCATCTGAAAATTCCGGTGCTGCGCCGGATTGTCGGCGCCTACATTGAGCTGTTTCGCAACACCCCTCTGCTGGTGCAGCTGTTTTTCCTGTACTTTGCCCTGCCGAAAATCGGCATCCGCATTTCCGCGGAACTCTGCGGCAGTCTGGGGCTGGGCCTGCTGGGCGGGGCGTACATGGCGGAGACCTTCCGCAGCGGACTGGAAAACATCGCCCCCATTCAGACGGAAAGCGCTCAAAGCCTTGGCATGGACCCGGCTCAGGTCTTTGGGTATGTGATTCTCCCTCAGGCGGTGACCTCCAGCGTCCCCGGTCTGCTGGCGAACCTGATCTTTCTTTTGAAGGAAACCAGCGTGTTTTCCACCATCAGCCTGATGGATCTCATGTTCACCGCCAAGGATCTGATCGGCATGTATGCCAAAACCATCGAATGCCTGACATTGCTGGTGATCTTCTACCTTGTCATGCTGCTGCCGGTGTCCATTCTGGGAAGCTTCTTGGAAAGGAGGCTGCGCTATGCAGAGTTTGGGAATTGAGGTGCTGTTCAAGGGCACGAATTTTCTCCGGCTGCTGGGCGGTCTGTGGGTGGCGGTGCGCATCAGCCTGATTTCGGTCGCCATCAGCATAGCCCTGGGCATCGTGGTCGGGATGCTGATGACCGCCAAAAGCCGGGGCTTGAAGGTCATTTTCCGGGTATATCTGGAAATCGTCCGCATTATGCCCCAGATGGTGCTGCTGTTCGTGGTGTATTTCGGCACCACCCGGGTGTTCGGCTGGAATCTGAATGCGGAGACGGCGGCAATTTTCGTGTTCAGCTTCTGGGGCACGGCGGAAATGGGTGATCTGGTGCGGGGCGCCCTGCAAAGCATCCCCGCCATCCAGCACGAAAGCGCTCAGGCCCTGGGCATGAATCCCCTACAGGTCTACGGCTACGTCATTCTGCCCCAGACCGTCCGGCGGCTGATTCCGCTGTCCATCAACCTGATTACCCGGATGGTGAAAACCACCAGTCTGGTCATGATGATCGGCATTGTGGAGGTGCTGAAGGTGGCCCAACAGATCATTGAGGCCAACCGCAGAACCGCGCCTAACGCCGCCTTCGGAGTCTTCGCCGTGGTATTTTTGCTGTATTTCCTGATTTGCTGGCCCATCAGCCGTCTGGCGGGGTATTTAGAGAAAAGGTGGTCATAGCCGTGGAAAATGTACTGCTCAGCGTGCGGCATCTGCGAAAAGTCTTTGGCGAGCACGCGATTTTTGAGGATTTTAACCTGGATGTCCATAAGGGCGAGGTGGTGGTCATTATCGGCCCCTCCGGCTGCGGAAAAAGCACCCTGCTTCGCTGCCTGAACGGTCTGGAACCCATTCAGGGCGGCGAAATTCTGCTGGACGGCGAGAGGGTTTTGCGGGACGATAAGTCCATTACGAAAATGCGGCAGAAAATCGGCATGGTGTTCCAGAGCTATGAGCTGTTCCCCCACAAAACCATTCTGGACAACATTCTGCTGGCACCCATGAAGGTGCAGAAGCGCCCCCGGGCCGAGGTGGAAGCGGAGGCGCTGGAACTGCTGCAAAAGGTGGGCCTTGCCGACCGGAGGGACGACTACCCCCGGCAGCTGTCCGGCGGTCAAAAGCAGCGGGTGGCCATCGTCCGGGCGCTGTGTATGCACCCGGAAATCCTGCTGCTGGACGAAATCACCGCGGCGCTGGACCCGGAAATGGTGCGGGAGGTGCTGGAGGTGGTTCTGTCCCTCGCCAGAGCCGGCAGCACCATGGTCATCGTCACCCACGAAATGAATTTTGCCCGGGCCATCGCCGACCGGATTCTGTTCATCGAAAACGGCGAGGTGGTGGAGGAAAGCGCCGACCCCAAGGCCTTCTTCGCAAGCCCCGCCACCGACCGGGCGAAGGATTTTCTCAAGTCCTTCGATTACGAATAACCCCTCCGCAGGGGCCCGGGCCGATTCCCGGTTCCGGCACCAACGGCAGGAAATACCCGAATCTTCCCCTTTGGGAGAAGGTTCGGGTTCTTCTTTGCGGCAGGGTTTTTGTACCCTGCTTTTCCATTTCCGCACTTGCAAACACCCCGAAAAAATGCTATTATTTATAGTTGAGATATTATCCGCAAAGGAGCAGCCTATGAATACCAAAACCACCGTCATTTCCCAGGAAGCGCTGGATGCGCAGTTCGCCTGCTGTGATAAAATCGCCGCCTATTGGAAAAACAGGGGCGTCACCCCCGTGGCCTATGTGGAGACCTACGGCTGTCAGCAGAACGAAGCCGACTCCGAAAAGCTCCGGGGCTATCTTGTCCAGAGCGGCTACGCAATCGGCAGCGAGGCCGAAGGGGCGGACGTGGTGATTATGAACACCTGCGCCATCCGGGAGCACGCCGAGCAGCGGGTCTTCGGCAACCTCGGCGCCCTGACCCACACCAAGCGCCGCCACCCGGAACAGAAAATCTTCCTGTGCGGCTGCATGGCGGGAGAAGCCAAGGTATCTGACCGCATCAAGCAGAGCTATCCCCACGTGGACGGGGTGTTCTCCACCCACCACCTGTGGCAGTTCCCGGAGATTCTGTGGAACGTGCTCAGCGGGAAAAAGCGGCAGTTTTTCATCACCGACGAGCCCGGCTCCATCGCCGAGGGCATCCCCCAGGTGCGGGACTCCAAGCTAAAGGCATGGGTATCCATTATGTACGGCTGCAACAATTTCTGCACCTACTGCATCGTACCCTACGTCCGGGGCCGGGAGCGGAGCCGGAAATTTGCCGACATTTTGAGCGAGTGCCGGGAGCTGATTGCAAACGGCGCCAAGGAAATCACCCTTTTGGGGCAGAACGTCAACTCCTACGGCAAGGATTTGCCCGAGGGGAAGGATTTTGCCGACCTGCTGGAAGCCATTGCCCAGCTGCCCGGGGATTTTCTCATTCGCTTCATGACCAGCCACCCCCGGGATGCTTCCGAGAAGTTGTTCGACACCATGGCAAAATACCCCAAAATCGCCAAGCAGCTGCACCTGCCCTTCCAGTCCGGTTCCAGCCGGGTGCTGAAGGCCATGAACCGGCACTATGACCGGGATACCTATTTAGATAAGGTAAACTACGCCAAAAAGGTCATGCCGGAGCTGGTTCTGACCTCGGACGTCATCGTGGGCTTCCCCGGGGAGACGGAGGAAGAATTTGAGGAAACCATCAGCCTGATCCAGCAGGTGCATTACGACAGCCTTTTCACCTTCATCTTCTCTCCCCGGCCCGGCACCCCTGCCGCGTCCATGGACGACCCCACCCCCAAGGAGGAGAAAAACCGCCGGTTTGACCGGCTCTGCGCGGTACAGAACGCCATTTCCGAGGAAATTCACAACAATTACATTGGAAAAACCATGCGCTGTCTGGTGGACGGCAGGGATAAGGATATGCTCACCGCCCGGACAGAGGGAGGGCGGCTGGTGCGCTTTGCGGGCAGAGACGATCTCATCGGCACCTACCGCTACCTCACCATCACCGGAGCAACCACCTGGAGCCTGACGGCGGAGGATGCCATTGACCGCTTTGTCCGGGAATCCGGGCTGGACATTGCTGAATACGACGCCTATTTTTATGGTTATCCCGAAGTAGCGGACGAGATTCTTGCCGCCCTGCTTCGCGGCGACAAGCGGGCCACCACGGGTCTGCGCTGCCTGTACGACATCGAGCATGAGCCGCTGCCGCGGGTGGGGCAGTATTCCGTGATTCTGGACAGTAAGGGGCTGCCCCACTGCATCACCCGCATTACCAAAATCGAAATCACACCCTTCCGGGACATTTCGGAAGCGTATGCCTTCATCGAGGGCGAGGGCGACAAATCCCTGAAATATTGGAAGGACGCCCACCGGCAGGTCTTCACCCGGGAATGCCGGGAGGACGCGGGCATCGAGTTTAACGAGGATATGGACTGCGTCTGCGAATATTTTGAGGTCGTGTATCAAAAATAAAGGAAAAGGAACCGGAATTATGGCAAAGCCTGAAAAGGAACTGACGCCCATGCAGCGGCAGTATCAGCAAATTAAAGAACAGAATCAGGACTGCATCCTGTTTTTCCGTCTGGGCGACTTCTACGAAATGTTCAACGAGGACGCCAAGCTGGCTGCGAGAGAACTGGACTTAACCCTGACCAGCCGGGACCGCAGCAAGCCCAAGGAAGAGCAGACTCCCATGTGCGGCGTGCCCTACCACAGCGTGGATTCCTACATCGCCCGGCTGGTGCAGAAGGGCTATAAGGTCGCCATCTGCGAGCAGATGGAGGACCCGGCGCTGGCAAAGGGGCTGGTGGAGCGGGACATTACCCGCATCGTCACCCCCGGCACTGTGACGGAAAGCTGTATGCTGGACGAAAACAAGAACAACTACATGGGCTGCGTCTACGGCGAGGGCGGCAAGTTCGGCCTTGCCTTCTGCGATGTGTCCACCGGCGCATTCTTCGCCACGGTCTGCGCCGACGCTCAGAGCGTAGCTTCTGAACTGGGGCGGTTTTCTCCCAGCGAGGTCATGCGCTACGGCAGCAATGTGGACTGCGAAGCCATCGAGGATGCCATTTTTCGCCGCTTAAACTGCTGCGTGGACGAGGGAAAAGCGGAACTTTTCAGTCTTGAAAAGAGCGAAGAATTGCTGGAACAGCACTTTTCTCAGAATCTTGCCCAGTTGGGAATCGCGGGCATGCCCGCCGCAATTATTGCCAGCGGCGCACTGCTGCAAACTCTGCTGACCCTGCAAAAAAACGATCTGGCCCACATTCGCCAGCTGCAATATTACACCACGGGAAAGTTCATGGAACTGGATTTGGACGCCCGGCGGAATCTGGAGCTGACGGAGACTATGCGCTCCAAGGAGAAAAAAGGGACGCTCCTGTGGGTGCTGGACAAAACCCACACCGCCATGGGCGGGCGGCTGCTGCGCTCCTGGCTGGAAAAGCCCCTGCTTGACCCGGTGGAGATCACCCGCCGCCACGCCGCTGTGGAGGACTTGGTGGACAACGTGATTCTCCGGGGGGAACTGGAGGAAGCCCTGCGGGATGTGACGGATTTGGAGCGGGTCATGACAAGAATCGTCACCGGCACCGTCAACTGCCGGGACCTTCTGGGCCTTGCCCGGGGCTTTCGCGCCCTGCCGGAGGTGAAGCGGCTGCTTCAGAACTGCGGCGCGCCTATGCTCCAAAAACTGGAACAGGCCATTGACTCCATGACGGACTGCGCCGACCTGATTGAAAACACCATCGTGGACGATCCCCCCCTCACCGTCCGGGAAGGCGGCATCATCCGCAAGGGTGCGGATGCGGAAGCCGACCGGCTCCGGGATATTATGGAGGGCGGCAGCGGCACCATCGCCGCCATCGAGGCCAGCGAACGGGAGAAAACCGGCATCCGCACCCTGAAGGTGGGCTTTAACCGGGTGTTTGGCTATTATATTGAGGTGTCCAAGTCCTTTATGGATCAGGTGCCGGACACCTACATCCGCAAGCAGACCCTTGCAAACTGTGAGCGCTACATTACGCAGGAGCTGAAAGAACTGGAAAATCAGGTGCTGACTGCCAAGGACAGGCTGACGGCGCTGGAATATCAGATTTTCACCAAGCTTCGGGAGCACCTTGCCCAGCAGGCGGCCCGGGTGCAGCTGACAGCCCAGGCGGTAGCCGCGGCGGACGTGCTGTGCTCCCTTGCCGCCGTGGCGGTGCAGCGGGGCTACTGCCGCCCGGAAATCACCCTTGGGCGGGAAATATCCATCACCGACGGACGGCATCCGGTGGTGGAAGCGGTTCTCAAGGACACACTGTTCGTGCCCAACGACACGAACCTCGGCAGCGAGGACAATCAGGTGGCTATCATCACCGGCCCCAATATGGCGGGTAAATCCACCTACATGCGGCAGGTGGCCCTCATCGTGCTCATGGCTCAGATGGGCTCCTTCGTCCCCGCCCGCTCCGCGAAAATTGGTCTGGTGGACCGGGTGTTCACCCGCAT